>JAGOBN010000471.1 GCA_017999235.1 Anaerolineales bacterium
GCCCGGCCGGAGCCGCGCCTCTGGTGGCCGTTGATCCGGGCCAGCCTGCCGTTTGCCGTCATTGGTTTCGCCCTCGGCCTGTCGTATAAGTTTGACAGCGTGCTGTTAAGCTATCGCAGTCAGACGGAGACGGGGTTGTATAACTCGGTTTACAATCTGGTCTTCTCGGCCGCGATCCTTTCAAACGTGTTGAATACCGCGCTTTACCCCTCGCTGACCCGCCAAGCCGCCACTCACCCAGACAGCCTGCCGCGGGTCTACGAGCGGACGTTGCGGTATTTGCTGGTGATCGCCCTGCCGATCGCCACGGGGGCTTCCTTGTTGGCCGGCCAGCTGGTGCCTTTTCTGTTTGGCACCCAATATGTGGATGGCGCGCCGGCCTTGGCCGTCATCATCTGGGTGGTGCCCTTTATGTATTTGTCTGAGTTTCTCGGCTATGTCGTGCTGATCGCGGGCCGGGAGAAGTATGTGGCGCGCTCGGTGGTGGTCAGCACCATGTGCAATATCGCCGCCAACTTGGCGCTGGTGCCGGTCTACGGATATCTGGGCGCCGCCGTGATGACGGTGGTGACTGAAGCGATCCTGGTGGGGCAATATCTCTGGCTTTTGCGGGGGCTGCTGCGCCAGCTGGCCTGGGGCCAGATTCTGGTCCGGCCGGCGCTGGCCGTAGCGGTGATGGCGGGCGTGGTGTTTGCCCTGCGCCAGATGCCGCTGCTCATCCCCATCGGGGCGGGGGCGGTCACGTACGGTCTTTTGTTGCTCGGGCTGGGCGTTTTGGGCAAAGACGAACTGCGGTTCCTGCGCCAGATGCGCTCGGAGACGGCGGTTAGCGGATGAAGATCTTGCTCGCTATTCACCACTTCCCGCCGCGCTATACTGGCGGCGCGGAGTGGGAAGCTTACAATACCGCGGTCGGTTTGCGGGCCCGGGGTCACACGGTGCGTGTGCTGTGCGTGGAACGCATTGACCGCGGCGCGGCGCCGCCGGGCACGGTGATCTGGACCGATGATGAGTATGACGGCGTGCCCGTGCGGCGCTTGAGCTACGATCTGTCTTCCGCGCCGGACATGGAGCGGTGGGAATACGATAATCCCTGGATCGGTGATCACGTGCGCGCTTTACTGGCCGCCGAGACTCCGGATATCTTTCATCTGATGGGTGGATATTTGCTGTCCGGGCGCGTCCTGTGGGAAGCTCGCGCTCAGCGGGTGCCAGCCGTGGTCAGCCTGATGGATTTTTGGTTTCTGTGCCGCCGGCTGTCGCTCTGGCGCAGCGATGGGCAGCTGTCCCACTGGCCGGTCGATCCAACGACGTGTGCGCGCTGCGTGGGGGAGGAGTCGCGCCGCTATCGCTGGCTGGGCCGTCTGGCGCCGGGGCTGGCCCAAGCCTATTGGGACACCCGCGCAGATCGGCGGCGGCTCTTTGCCGACCGGCAGGCATTTTTGAGTGCGGCTTTGCCGCAGGCCGCGGCTTTGATCGGCCGTTCCCAGTTTGTGCGGCAGACTTTTATCGCCGCCGGCGTGCCGGCGGAGCGGATCCATTTCATCCGGCAGGGCCGGGATTTCCCTGGGTTGGACCCCGCCGCGCTTACGAAAGCGCCGGCCCGCCACCTGCGGGTCGGCTATCTCGGCCAGGTGGCGGCGCATAAAGGCGTGCACGTGCTGCTGGAAGCCGCGCGGCTGCTGCCGGCGGCGCCGTTGTCGGTCAAGGTCTTTGGCAGCCTGCAGCCTTTCCCGGATTACGTCAGCCGGCTGCGCCAGGTGATGGCCGGCGACCCGCGTCTCGAATTGGCCGGCCCATATCAGGGGCTGGCGGAACTGCGGGCGCGGCTGCAGGAGCTGGATGTGGTGGTGGTGCCATCGCTCTGGTACGAGAATAGCCCCAATGTGATCTTGGAAGCGTTTGCCCATCGCACGCCCGTCATCGTCTCCGACCTGGGCGGGATGGCGGAACTGGTGGAGGAGGGCGTGGATGGTCTGCGTTTCCCGGTCGGCGAGGCCGGCGCCCTGGCCCGCTGTTTCCAGCGGCTGCTGACGGAGCCGGATTTGCTGGTGCGCTTACAAGCGGGCGTACGGCCCGTCAAAAGCACGGCCGGAGAAATGGACGAGTTGGAAGCCCTGTATCATCAGGTGCTCAGCCGTCCGATGGCGGAGGCGCGCTGACCAGCATGCGCCTCGGCCTTGATGTCCGCTATCTCTCGCACGGGTTGGTGGGCGGGGTGCACACCTATGTCACCCATCTCCTCCCGGCGCTGCTGGAGCAGGCGGCCGGCCAGCCGGTCTTCCTGTACGCCGACACGAAGCGCCCCTTTGAACTGAAGAATTTGCCGCCGCAGGTTGTGGTGCGGTATCTGCCGTATCGCGGCCAGCTTTCCAGTATCTGGCATGATCTGTGGACCATGCGCGCCTGGATGGCTCGGGACGGGGTTGATCTCGCGCATTTCCCAGCCAACTATGGCTTTGGGCCGGCCGGGGCGCGGGTGGTCATAACGCTGCATGACGAGATCAACCTCCTGCCCTGGCTGGAGATCATGCGCGGCCATCCGAAGAAGCCGGCGGTCCTGGCCGCCATGACTTATTTGCACTGGTGCACGCTGATGGCGCTCAAGCGGGCGCATTTGGTGCTGACCGTCTCCGAGTATGCGCGGCAGCAGATTGCCAAGCACAGCTGGTTTCCGCTGCGCCGCATTGTGGCGGTGCCGCATGCGCCCACGCCAGATTTGCGGCGCGTGGAGGCGGCGGCTGAACTGGCGGACGTCCGCCGCCGCCTGGCGGTGCCGGAGCGGTTTGTTTTGGCGGATGGGATCAAGAATCCCGGGGTGCTGGTGCGCGCCTGGCGCCGGCTGCCGGAGGCGCTCCGCGCCGGCCGGCAGATGGTGTTTTTCTCGCGCCGGCCGGACCCGCCGCCGGTGATTCACACGGCCGTGGCCGAGGGCGCGGCGCGGCTCCTCATCCGCCCCAGCCGCGCGGACCTCATTGCGCTTTACAGTCAGGCCGAGGCGTTTGTATTCCCCTCTTGGATCGAGGGCTTCGGGATCCCGATTTTGGAGGCGCTGACGTGCGGCGCGCCGGTGATCGCGTCCACGCGCGGCGCCATCCCAGAAGTGGCCGGCGACGCCGCTTTGCTGATGGACGCGGAAGATGACGCCGCTTTAGCCGCGCACCTGATCCGGGTCTTCACCGAGCCGGATTTGACCGAGCAGCTCCGCCAGCGCGGTTTTGCGCGGGCAGCGCAGTTTTCGTGGGCTGGCACGGCGCGCCGTATTCTGGACAGCTATCAACTGGCTTTGGCGACAGCGGCCTAGCGCGCGCACACCGCGCGGCTGGGCGTTATTCTTAGGGAGGCTTGCATGTCTGAAAAAGTGCTGGTGACCGGCGGGGCCGGCTTTATCGGCTCGCATCTGATTGACGATCTATTGGAGCTGGGCTACTCCGTGGTCTGCCTCGATGATCTCAGCGGCGGCTATCGCAGCAATGTGGCGCCCGCCGCCGAATTTGTGCACGGCAGCGTCGTGGATGCCGACCTGGTCAATCAGCTTTTCCAGCAGCATCGGTTCACGCATGTCTATCATTTGGCCGCTTATGCGGCCGAAGGCTTGAGCCACTTTATCCGGCGCTACAACTACACCACCAACTTGGTGGCCAGCGTTAACCTGATCAATGCCGCCGTGCTGCATCAGGTGAAATGCTTTGTCTTTACCTCGTCTATCGCGGTCTATGGCGCTAATCAGCTGCCGATGACGGAAGATCTCTCGCCCAGCCCAGAGGACCCCTACGGCATCTCCAAGCTGGCGGTGGAGCTGGATCTGCGGGCCGCTCTGCATATGTTCGGCCTGAACTACATCGTCTTCCGGCCGCACAACGTGTATGGTGAGCGCCAGAACATCGCCGACCGGTACCGCAACGTGGTCGGTATCTTTATGAACCAGATCTTGAAGGGCGAGCCGATGACGGCCTTCGGCGACGGCGAGCAGACGCGCGCCTTCTCCTACGTCAAGGACGTCACACCCGTGATCGCCCGGGCGGTGCAGGTGCCGGAGGCGTACAATCAGGTCTTTAATATTGGGGCCGACACGCCGTACACCGTCAATTACCTGGCCGGCTGCGTGGCGGAGGCGATGCGGGTGCCGGCCAATATTATGCACCTGCCGGCGCGCAATGAAGTGGTGCACGCCTACTCGTCCCACGCTAAAGTGAAGCGCGTCTTTGGCGTGGAACCGCGTTACAGCCTGCCCGAAGGCCTGGCGC
>JAGOBN010000472.1 GCA_017999235.1 Anaerolineales bacterium
GTCTTAGGCGCCAATGACGGGATCGTGTCCACGGCCAGCCTGGTGGTAGGGGTGGCGGCCGCGCAGGCCACCCACAGTGATTTACTGGTGGCCGGGATCGCCGGGCTGGTGGCCGGCGCGATGTCGATGGCGGCCGGGGAGTACGTGTCCGTCAGCTCGCAAGCCGATACGGAGAAAGCGGACCTGGACCGGGAACGCGTGGAGCTGGCGACGGACCGCAAGTGGGAGAGCCAGGAACTGGCCGCCATCTACGTTAAGCGCGGCCTGGACCCCAAGCTGGCCAAACAGGTGGCGGCCCAGTTGATGGCCCACGATGCGCTCGGCGCCCATGCGCGGGATGAGTTGGGGCTTTCGGAAATGCACAGCGCGCGCCCCGTGCAGGCGGCGCTGGCGTCGGCCGGCACGTTTGCGGTAGGCGCGGCTTTGCCTCTGCTGGTCGCCTGGCTCAGCCCGCTGGCCGGCGTTATCCCGTGGGTGGCGGGCAGCTCGCTGATCTTTTTGGCCCTGATGGGGGGCGTGGCGGCCAAGGTCGGCGGAGCCAAAGTGCTAAACGGCGCGGTGCGCGTGGCCTTTTGGGGGGTCCTAGCTATGGCGATCACGGCCCTGATCGGCGCGCTCTTCGGCACGGTGGTCTAGGAGCCCACCGCGGCCGCCGGCCCGCGCCCGGACGATGAGTGGCCGGCGGCTGGCCGGTGATTGTCAGGCAAACGCCGCCCGCCGGAGTAGAGTTACCTCTGGTTTCCCCCTCTTCTCCCGCCGCCCACCAGCCTGTTATTAACCGGACGCCGGCCCACCGGGGTTACCTTTGGAGACAGTATGGTCCCATTTCTCATCGGATTATCGATCGTTCTGTTCATCGGGGCGGTCCTCATCGTGCTGTCCGGCGTGCGCTTCATCGGCAACAGCCACGTGGGCATCGTCGAGAAGCGCTTTAGCGCTTCCGGCTCGATCAAAGCCGGTTTCCTGGCCCTCAACGGCGAGGCCGGCTTCCAGCCGCAGGTGCTGCGCGGCGGCCTGCACTATCTGACCCCCTTCCAATACTCCGTCCACACCGCGCCGCTGGTCACCATCCCGCAGGGCAAGATCGGCTACGTCTTCGCCCGCGACGGCCGGCCGCTGGAGCCCACCCAGGTGCTGGCCTCCAACGCCGACACCGCCGATTTCCAGGACGTGACGGCTTTCCTGCGGGCCGGCGGCCAGCGTGGCCCGCAGCGCCGCATCCTGCGCGAAGGCACCTACGCCATCAACTTGATGCAGTTTGTGGTCATCACCGAGGAGAAGGTCTTTTCCCTGCCCCTCAACCGCGACGAGACCGAGGTGATCAAACGCATGGCCGAGGTGATCGCCGAGCGGCGCGGCTTCCGGCCCGTGATCATCAAGGACACCGACGACCTGGTGGGCATTGCCACCGTCCACGACGGCCCCTCCCTGCCGCAGGGTGAGATCATCGCGCCGGTGCTGGGGGATGACCCGACCCAGCCGGAGACCTACCACAACGGCTTCCAGGACGCCGACCGCTTCATCAAGGCCGGCGGCCGGCGCGGCCGGCAATTGCAGGCGCTGGTGGAAGGCACGTACTACATCAACCGGCTCTTCGCCACCGTGGAGACCATCGCCAAGACCGTGGTCGAGGTCGGCTTTGTCGGCGTGGTGGTCTCGTACACCGGCGAGACCGGCGTGGACCTCTCCGGCTCCGGCTACCGCCACGGCGAACTGGTGGCGCGCGGCAAGCGCGGGGTGTGGAGCGAGCCGCTGCTGCCCGGCAAATACGCCTTCAACACGTACGCCGGCAAGGTCATCGCCGTCCCCACCACCAACATCATCCTCAAGTGGATCCGCAACGAGGTGGGGTCGCACGGCTATGACGAAAACCTGGCCGAGGTGTCGCTGATCACCAAGGACGCCTTTGAGCCGTCCCTGCCGCTCTCGGTGGTGGTGCACATCGACTACCAGAAGGCGCCGCTGGTGATCCAGCGCTTTGGCGATATCCGCAAGCTGGTGGAGCAGACGCTGGACCCGATGGTGGCCGCGTACTTCAAGAACGTCGGCCAGACGCGCACGCTCATCCAGCTCCTGCAGGACCGCAGCACGATTCAGCAGCTCTCCAGCCAGGATATGAAGGAGAAGTTCGGCCACTACAACCTGGAACTGGAAGAGGTGCTGATCGGCACGCCGGCCTCCAAACCGGGCGACCAGCAGATCGAGACCATCCTGATGCAGCTGCGCGCGCGCCAGGTGGCCGAGGAACAAGTGGAGACGTATGTGCGGCAGCAGAAGGCCGCCGGCCAGGAACGCGAACTGCGCGAGGCGCAGGCGCGGGCCGAGCAGCAGCGCCACATCACCGAGTCTGAGCTGAGCATCACGGTGCAGACCAACCAGGGCAAGGCCGAGTACATGCGCGCCCAGCAGCAGGCGGCCCAGATCCGCACCCTGGCCGAGGCCGAGTCCGAACGCGTGGCCCGCCTGGGCATCGCGCAGGCGCTGGCCACCGACGAGCAGGTGCGCGCCTATGGCGGCCCGCAATTCCAGGTGACGCAGACCGTGCTCAACCGCTTCGCGGAAGCCATCCAGCAAAGCCGCGTGGACGTGGTGCCGCGGATCATGGTGGGCGGCGGCGAGGGCGGCACCGGCAGCGTGATGGAAGCGCTCTTGACGCTGCTGCTCTCGGACAAGCTGGGGTTGAAGGCGTTTGATCAGGGCGAACGCTCGCCCGAGGCCGACGCCCTGCGGGCGCAGATCCGCCAGAGCCTGCAGAAACCGCCCGAGGCCGAGGCGCCGGCCCAGTAACCGGGCCTGACCCATTCCGGACACAAACGCCGGCCGACTCTCACAAGTCGGCCGGCGTTATTTTTATCGGGCGGGCCGCTTACCGCCGCTTACGGCTTGGCCATCGCCTCGAGCGCGGCTTCAGCCGCAAAGCCCTTGACGGCAAACCAGCCCTGCTCATCCTGGCACGGGTCCTGCGGCCGGGCGTCGAAATCCAAGTTGAACATGAAGATGGCGCCCAGCCAGCTCCAATTGGCGCGCGCGTACTGGAAGGCGCCCACCAGTTCGGCGGCCTGGCCGGCGTCCGAGCGCTGAAAGCCGCCGAAGACGCCGCCCCAGGGCGCGGCCGCGCAACCGCCGGCGGCAAAATCGCGCATCCAGCCCGTCTCGGTGGACCAGATCTGTTTGGCCACGCCGTACTCGCCGCGCAAGATGGTCAAGATCGCTTCCGCCCCCCGGAAGCAGGCGCGCTCCAGGCACTCCGGGCCGGCCGGGTCGGCGGAATACGCGGCCCGGAAACCGTAGTTGTGATAGCCCAGCACGTCAAAGCAGGCGCCGGCATCGCCGGCATGCGTGTCGCGGATGCGGTCCAGCATCCGGCGCAAAAAGACGGTGTCCGTGAGCGCCAGGGTCGGATCGGGCAGGCCGGCGGTGGGCGCCAGGCCGGCCGAGACCACCACCCAGCTGGGATCGGTGTTCTTGACGGCCGTGTAGGCGGCGCACAGCTGATCCGCGTACCGTTCAGGATTCACCGCCCCGCCCCAGGCGCCGGTCATCGAAAGATTGGGCTCGTTGCCGATCTCAAAAGCGTCCACACACCGGGCGCGGCCGGGGAGGGCTTTCAGGTTCTGCGCCCAGGTCCAGGTATCGTCCGCCACTTGTTGGGCCGTGGCGCCGGCGTCCGCCTTGTTCAGGCGCAAGAGGACGTTGTAGGGCAGCCGGTTCCCGCCGCACAAGTGCGCGGGGTCCGGGTTCTCGGCGATCTTCACCCAGTTGAAAGAGGAGTGGGGATACTGTGTGTTGGCGGGCCAATAGGCGCGCCAATTGAAGACGCCCCAGCCGTAGCCAAAAGGCAGGCGCGGCCCATCGAAGAACATGGCCTGCTGCGTCACCAGCGGCAAATACAGGGGATAGGCCGGCGGCGAGTTCGCGGCCTGAGTCGGCCGGCCCGGAAAAGCGGCCGTGCTAAGCAGGATCAGCACGGCCGCCAGACGCCATTTAGGGGTTGAGGGTTGAAATCGGATAGGCATGGGCGGCATTATAGCCGGCCGCCAACGCCGCTTCCAGATCCGCGTAGACGCGCACTTGCCCTTCCGCCACCTGCCAGATGGAGGTCGCCAGCCGGTCAATGAAGTATCGGTCGTGGGCGATGATCAGGGCGGTACCCGCAAAACCCGCCAACGCCTCTTCAAAGCGCTCGCGCGAGGCGATATCGAGATGGTTGATCGGCTCGTCCAGCACCAGGAAGGTGCAGCCC
>JAGOBN010000473.1 GCA_017999235.1 Anaerolineales bacterium
TCTGAACCGCGCGGATTGCAGAAGTAGACGGCGTAGCCGCGCGCCGCCTGCAGCTGCCATTCCAGCCACATGCCGGGCGTGGCCGGCCCCCACATCACCCACGGGCCGCCGTGCATGCTGACCACCAACGGGCATTTTTCGCGGGCGCGCAGGCCGGGCGGCTTGAGCAGCCAGCCCTGAATGCGCCGGCCGTCCGGCGCGTGGTGCCAGACGGTCTCAATCGGCGCCGTCTGGCGCCGCGCCAGCAGCGCGTCGTTGAAGCGCGTCAGGCGGCGTTCACGGCTGGCCTGGGCCAGGTAAATATCGCCGGGCCGCGCCGGCGTGTTGGCCGCGAAGGCGATCTGGCCGGAGCGGGCCAGGCTGAAGCCCAGGATCAGCCGGCGGCCGGTGAGCACCGGCTCAATCGCGCCGCTGGCCGCGTTGACGCGGTAGACGTGCTGGTCGCCGCGGTCCCCGACCGAGCAGTAGACCCAACGCGCGTCCGCCGACCATTGCACCTCGTTGAGCGTGCGGTCAAACTCAAAGGTCAGCTCGCGCGCCGAACCGCCGCCGGCCGGCACCAGCGCCAAGCGGGCCAGCTGCCCCCACGAGCCTTCCTCCGGCTTCCGCAAGGCCGCGATCCAGCGCCCGTCCGGCGAGGCCGCCGGGTTCCAGTATTCAAAGCCGGGGGCGGTGAGAAAGCGGTACGGCCGCCGGCCGCGCGCGGACACCGGCACGCTGATCAGACCGTGATAGTCCCACGGGTCGGTCTCCGGCCGGCGCGCCTGTGACATCAGCAGCGCCGCGCCGTCCGCGGACCAGGCCACCCCCGAGCGGTCGCCGAAATCCAGATCGCCGTCGGTGACGCGGCGCGGCGCGGGGGCCGGCGCGTCCACGTCCACCACATACACATGCTGGCGCCGGTCGTCCAGATACTCGGTGCCGGTGCGATACGGCAGGCGCGTAATCACGCGCGGATCGGCCTTGAGCTTGTGCGCCTCGGCCTCGCGCTCCTGGCGCTGGCGCGCCTCCAGGGCGTCGGCCGGCGGCGCCGGCGGGGCGGCGGCGTCCTCGCGCGCGCGCTCCTCGGCGTTGACACGGGAGGTGAAGGCCAGCCGGCGCCCGTCCGGGCTCCAGACCGGGTCGCTGGCGCCGTTGGGCAGCGCGGTCAGCGGGCGGGCCTCGCCGCCGGCCACGTCGATCAAATGCAGCTGCGGCTTCTCGCCGCGGTCGGAGACAAAAACCAGCCGGCGGCCGTCCGGCGACCAGCGCGGGGAGTGCTCGGACCGGCCGCCATACGTGAACTGCCGCGGCTCGCCCGCGGTCTCACCCAGCGTGATCAGCCAAATATGACGCTCGTATTTGTTGCCCAGCTGGTCCACGTCCATCCGGACAAACGCCAGGCGCTGCCCATCCGGGCTGAGCTGGGGGTCTTCGACAAATTTCAGGGCGTACAGGTCTTCGGCGGAAAACGGTTGACGGGGGGGCAAGGGAGACTCCTTCCAGAGCGGCCGCTGGGACGGGGGCTATTCACCCAACGGCTTGTAGAGCGGCTGATCCTGGGCCTTGGCCCGGCATTCAGCGCACGGACAGAGATCGCGGAGGTAGGGCCAGGTGTACAGGCCGGTCTTGTGACCGTCGGTCCACTCCGGCTGCAACGCATAATTGCCCACCGGCGTCAGGCCGGCGAGCTGATAGCTCTTGGTGCGGGCCAGCGGGATAGTGAGCAGCAAATTGTCCACATCCGGCGGCTGGCCCATGTTGTCGTGGCCGCCCCGGCATTCGACGCACGGGCAGCCCTCGCGCAGGAAACTTAGCGGATACTCGCTGCGGTGGCCGTCATCCCAGGGGATCACGAGCAGCTGGCGTTGGCGGTCAAGCGTGATGGCGGTAGGACGGGGCATAGTGGGTTGAGGGATTGGGTGATTGCAGGGATGGGGTGATTGGATGATTAGGGGCCGGAGACGGCTTGCAGATAGTTCTGCACGGCCCAGCCGAAGCGCGTGCCGGAGGTGGGGTTGGCCGGGTCCACCAAGTACCACCAGGTGAAGCCGTCCGCGCTGGCGGGGCCGGCCTGCACCTGAAAGACCTCGCGCTCGATGGCCAGATAGTTGACGGCCGCCGTCAGGCTGGCTTCCGAACGCAAGTTCAGAAAGCCGGCTTCGCCGGTCCCGGTGACTTGAACGTAACTGCCCACGCGCACCTCGCCGGCCGGCGGCGGCGGCGCCGTGGCCGTAGGCGGGGTATCCGCGGTGGGCGCGGCCGGCGGCTGGGTGACGGTGGGCAGGCCGGCCGGCGGCGCCGTCACCACCTGGAACGTCGCGGTCGGCTGGGGCAGGTCCACGGTGCGCGTCAGGGCCACAAAGCCGGCCAAAGCGACGGACGCCAGCAGGCAGGCCGCCGCCACGCCCAGCAGCAGCCACCACGGGAGATAACCGGCCGATTCGCGCGGGGTCATGCCAGGCCGCTCACCCGTCACAACGGGTCACCAAGACCGTAATGTCGTCGAAGGCCGGCGCGTCCCCGCGAAAGGCAAACACATCGTTGAAGATCGCGGAACACACCTGCTTGGGGGCGGCCCCGCGGTGGCGGTCTAACAGGGCCACCAAGCGTTCCACGCCGTAGGAGTTGTTATCCACGTCCACGGCGTCGGAGACCCCGTCGGAGTAGGCCACCAGCAGGTCCCCCGGCTCCAAGGTGACCATGCGCTCTTCCAGGGTCAAATCCGGCCACATGCCCAGAAAGCGGCCGTCCGCGTCCAGTTCCTGGGGCGGGCCGCCGGCCCCGCGAAACAGCAGCGGCCGGTCCTGGCCGGCGCGCACATACCACAGCTGGCGCGAATGCACATTCAACACGCCATAGAACACGGTCACGAACATATCGTCGTTGGTGGAGACTTCCAGCAGGCCGTTATGCACGGCCAGCGCCACCTCGCTCGGCGCCAGGCTGCGGCGCGCGTGCGCCAGGAACAGCGTGCGGGTCACGGCCATGATCAGGGCCGCGTGGACGCTCTTATCCGAGACATCCGCCATCAGCACGCCGACATGGTCGTCGTCCACCTTGATCACATCGTACAGGTCGCCGCCGACATGCCGGGCCGGCACATTGCGCCCAAAAAACCCGAAGCCCGGCACGGCCGGAAATTTCGAGGGCAGCAGGCTGCGCTGCACCTCGCCCGCGATCTCCATCTCGTGCTCCAGCTTTTCCTTCTTCACCAGTTCCACTTGCGCGGCCTTGAGATCATCATAGGCGCGGCGCAGCTCTTCGTTTTTACGGGTCAGATCGCCGATGGTGGCCTGGCCGGTGGCGCGGACGTTGGAGATGAAGCGCCGGATCATGGCCATGGCCAGATCCGGACTGGCGCCCAGCAGGCTTTGGAATTCGTCCTCGGAGATCTCCAGCAGCGTGGCGCGGTTGAGCGTGGACACCGTGGCCGTGCGCGGCTTCTTCTCCAGCAGGGCCATCTCGCCGAAGAATTCGCCGGGGGAGCGGATAGTCAGCACGCGCTTTTCGCCGGTACCCAGGCGCTGGGAGATCTCTACCTGCCCATCCGCCACAATATAAAACACGTGCTCGATCTCGCCCTCATGGCAGAGCACGTGATCGGCCGGGTAGGTCTGCACCACCGCGGCCGAGGCCAGCGCGGCCACATCGGCCTCGGTGACGCCGGGGAAGGCCTGCCGAATGATGCCGGCGATTTCCGGCGCGGTGGTGATCGTCATCGGCGGCGCGGCCCCGCTTTCTTCTTGGGCGCGGACTTGGACGCGCCGGCGCTCCCCGCCTTGGGCCGGGCCGGCTTGGCGGGCGCGGCCGGCGGCGCTTTGGGGGCCACGGACGTCTCGGCGGGCGGCTCAGGCGCCAAGGGCGCCACCGGCGGCGGCGGGTGCACCCCGCCTTTGCGGTTGGTGACCTCGGCGGCCAGGCGCGCGGCCGGCCGGGGCCGGCGGTGGCCGCGCTCGTCCAGCCACTGCAGCAGCCGCTCCACCGGCCAGGCATTGATGATGTTGTCGGCTGTGGCCCAGCCGCGCCGCGCCGTCCCCACCCCATAGTGCGCCAGGCTGAAGTGATCGGGGTGATGCGCGTCGGTGTTGATGGACAGCAGACAGCCCAGTTCCAGCGCGCGCTTAATATGGACGTCATCCAGATCCAGGCGCTGCGGGTTGGCATTGACCTCCAGCGCCACGCCATGTTCAGCCGCCGCGGTCAGTACCGCCTCCATATCCAGGTCCGCGCCCTCGCGGTCCGGCAGCAG
>JAGOBN010000474.1 GCA_017999235.1 Anaerolineales bacterium
CTTCAAGACCCCGGCCCACGCGCAGCGCCTGGGCATCGAGACCGCGCACCAGCATCCGCGGCTGGCCGGGAATTTGAGCGTGCTGCACAACGTCTTTCTGGGGCGCGAGCGGCCCAGCGCTTTTCCGTGGGGGGTGTGGCCGCCGGACGGGGAAATGGCGCGCGCGGCCCAGGCGCTGTTCACGGCCTTCGATCTGCCGCCCGGCCTGGTGTATCAAAGCGTCGCCAGCCTGTCCGCCGAACAGCAGCAAATGGTGGCACTGGCGCGGGCGCTGTGCCGGCCGGCCCGGCTGCTGCTGCTGGATGACGCGCTGGAAGCCCTGAGCTTTGAGCGGCAGCGCCGGCTGCTGGCGCTGATCCAGGAGCGCGCCGCGCACGGGGTGGCCGTCATTATCGGCAGCGACGACCTCAAACACCTCTTCGCGGTCACCGATCGGATCCTGGTGCTGTATCAGGGCCGGCCGGCCGCGCTGCGGCGCACGGCCGAGACCACCCCGCGCGAGATCGTGGAAGTCATCGTCGGCGCGGACCGGCAGGATCAGGTGACACCCGTGATCTGGGCGTTTGAGAACTACCACACCGCCCAGCAGCAGGCGGAGGAACTGCGCCAGGCCCAGCAGGCCCTGCGGCAGAGCCTGGCGGCGCAGGGCTCGCTCAACCGTCAGCTCTTCGAGCGCCTGCATGACCAGGTGGCCGCGCTGGACCGCTTGAATCTCGCGATTCAAGAGGCCAACCGCCGGCTGATGACCGAGCGCGAGGCGGAGCGCAAAGCCCTGGCCCGCGATCTGCATGATCAGGTCATTCAGGACTTGTTGAGCTACACCTTCCAGCTGGAAGAGGCGGAAAACGAAGCGCCGGACGCCGGGCAGCGGCTGGAACTGGCGAAGATCCGGAACGGGGTGCGGCAGGTGGTGGGCACCCTGCGGCAGATGTGCAGCGAACTGCGGCCGCCGACCATTGACAGCCACGGCCTCTCGGCCGCCATCCGCTCCTACGCGCACCAGTGGTCGGAGCAGAGCGGCGTGGCCGTGGAGCTCGCCATTGACGCCGCGCTGGGACGGCTGCCAGAGCCTATCGAACTCTCGGTTTTCCGCATCATCCAGGAAGGCTTAAATAACGTCCGCAAGCACGCCGCCGCCACGCGCGCCCGGCTCACTTTGGAGCGCACGCCCACGGCCAGCCTGGTGGTCCGGCTGGCCGATAACGGCCGGGGCCTGTCCACGCCGATGAATTTAGCCGCGCTCTCGGAGCAGAAGCACTTCGGGTTGGTGGGGATCAGCGAACGAGTGTCGTTGTTGAGCGGCAGCCTGCAGGTGACCACGCCGGCCGGCGGCGGGCTGGAATTGAACATCGAAATCCCCAGCCCGTACCCCTCGTTAAGCAATTAGCCCGGACGGCCCAGCACGTCTTCCACCAGCTGGCGGACGGTGGCCGCATCCAAATCCTTCTTGTCCAGAAAAGCCACGGCGCCGGCGTTCAACCCCAAGCGGCGGAATTCGCGGTCCGGGTAAGCGCTGATCAGCACCAGCCGGGTCAGCGGGGAGACCGTCCGCAGGCGGCGCACGCACTGGATGCCGTCCTCGTCGCGCAGCACCACATCCACCAGCGCCAATTGCGGATGCACCTGGGCGGCCAGCCGCAGGGCTTCGGCCGTGTCGTCGGCTTCATACAGGCGCGCGCCGGGACTGGTCTTGCCCACCAGCCGCGCCAGCTGCTGGCGGTAACGCGGGTTGTCGTCCACCATCAGCACGCTGAGCACGTTGCCGGCCGCCGGCCGGCGCTCTTCCGACTCGCCGGCGGTGAGCGCCAGCAGGTCCGGATATTGGTTGGCATACGTGGTGGCCGCCAGCCGGCTGTCCACACCCAAAGCCCGGTACAAGCTGGTGAGATGGTTCTCCACGGTCTTGACGCTCAGGTCCATGGTCAGGGCGATGCGGCGATTATCGTACCCCTGGGTCAGCAGGCGCAGCATCTCCCGCTGCCGGCGCGTCAGCGTCGGCGTGGGGACGGCGGGCGCGGCCGGCCGGTTCACCAGACGGTCCACCAGCGGGCCGGAGATCCAGCGTTCGCCGCGCACCACGCGCTGCACCGCCAATTGCAGATCGGCCAGCGGCTGATCCTTGAGATGATATCCGTCCACGCCGGCCGCCAGCAGACCCGTGACGTACACCTCATCCGCATGCGCGCTGACCACTAGAATGCGCGTGGCCGGAAAGTCATGCCGCACCTGCCGCAGCGCCTGCAAGGGCTCGAACTCCGGCATCGCTACATCCACCACCAGCAAGTCGGGCCGTAGCTGCGGCAATGCCGCGAACAAAGCCTTGCCATCCGCCGCCTCGCCCACCACCTCCAAATCCGGCAGGCTCAACAGCGCATTCCGCAGGCCGGCGCGCACCACCGCATGATCATCCGCCAACAGCACTCGAATCATACTGTTATTGTCCCATAGGTAGCCGCGCGGGCCTAAGGGGGTACTAGGGGGTTTCCCCTAATACCGATGGGGGGAACCGGGGGACAAAAGGGGGACGAAAGAATTGAATTGCCTTCCCGTTCCTACTATTATGAATGGGCATGAGCGTTCTCTGCAATTGAATTTCGGCTGCGGCCAACTCCTCTGGCCTATTGCCGCGCCCCCGCGCCGTTCGCCTGGGCGAACAACATCCACTAAAGGAGGTGGTCTCTCACCCAATCCGTCCAGTTTCACTCTGTCTGCTTGGCTTTTGCACCCGCACTTTCATGGAGAAGAAAATGAGCCCGAAACCGAATCGCTTGGCCATGCTGCTGTTTTCCGTCATGGCTGTTGCCAGCTTGGTGTTGTCGGCGTGCGCGCCGGCCGCCACCCAAGCCCCCGCCGCCACGCAAGCCCCCGCCGCCTCGCTGGCCGTCGGCATTGTGCTGCCCACCAAAGATGAACCGCGCTGGGTCCAGGACGAGACCCGCTTCAAGGACGCCCTGACCGCCGCCGGCTACCAGGCTGAAATCCTGTTCAGCCAGGGCGACTCGGCCAAAGAGAAGGCCAACGTCGAAACCCTGATCACCAAGGGCGTCAAGGTCATCATCATCACCCCGCAGGACGGCACCGCCGCCGCCGCCGCCGCCGACGCGGCCCGCGCCGCCGGCGTCAAGGTCATCTCCTATGACCGCCTGATCCGCGAGACCGACGCCGTCGACTACTACGTCACCTTCGACAGCATCGCGGTCGGCGCCCAGCAGGCCCAGTACTTGGTGGACAACGCCACCGGCACCGGCAACCCGCTCTACCTGTACGCCGGCGCGGCCTCCGACAACAACGCCTTCATCTTCTTCGAAGGCGCCTGGGGCGTGCTCCAGCCCAAGATCGCCGACGGCACCTTCGTCGTCAAGAACTCCAGCGAAGCCGTGGCCCTGTCCGGCAAGGCGACCCTGACCCGCGACGAGCAGGCCAAGATCATCGGCCAGGTCACCACCAACTGGGACTTCAACACCGCCAAGACCCTGGCCGAGTCCAACCTGACGGCCGCCGGCGCCGCCGACAAGGGCGACGTCTTCATCCTGGCCCCCAATGACGGCACCGCCCGCGCCATCGCCGACGCCTTCGGCGCCGACAGCGATGTCAGCAGCTACTTCGTCACCGGCCAGGACGCCGAGAAGGCTTCCGTCCAGTACATCATCGACGGCAAGCAGTCCATGACCGTCTTCAAGGACGTCCGCACCCTGGTGAACGACGCCATCAACGCCGCCATCGCCCTGCTGAAGGACGAAGCTCCGGCCGCCAAGGGCGCCTACAACAACGGCAAGGTCGACGTGCCGGCCATCCAGTCCGCGGTCGTCACCGTGGATAAGGCCAACGTCCAGTCCGCGCTGATCGACTCCGGCTACTACCAGGCCGGCGACTTCACCGGTCTGGGCGGCTCCGCCGCCCCGGCGGGCGATCTGGCCGTCGGCATCGTGCTGCCCACCAAAGATGAGCCGCGCTGGGTCCAGGACGAGACCCGCTTCCAGGAAGCCCTGACCGCCGCCGGCTACGATGTGCAGATCCTGTTCAGCCAGGGTGACTCGGCCAAAGAGAAGGCCAACGTCGAAGCCCTGATCACCCAGGGCGTCAAAGTCCTGATCATCTGCCCGCAGGACGGCACCGCCGCCGCCGCCGCCGCCGACGCGGCCCGCGCCGCCGGCGTCAAGGTCATCTCCTATGACCGCCTGATCCGCGAGACCGACGCCGTCGACTACTACGTCACCTTCGACAGC
>JAGOBN010000475.1 GCA_017999235.1 Anaerolineales bacterium
GGCGGCTCACCCGGCTCGCGCCGCCGGCGCTGTGGGACAAGCTCACCGCCCAGCGCGAGGCCTTCATGGAGGCGCGGCGCTGACGGCGCCGGCATGACCAGCGCGTTGAATTTCCAAGAGACCGAGCCCAAGGTCTACGCCGGCGTCGTCCTGGCCGTGGAGCCGGAGTCGCTGGCCGCGCACCTGGGCCTGCGGGCCGGCGACGAGGTGCTGGCCGTCAACGGCCACCCGGTGGAGGACGTCATCGACGTCCAGTTCTACGCCGCCGAGGACGACGTGGAACTGACTTTTCGCCGGGATGGTCAGCCGGTGTCGGCCGCCGGCCGGCGCGCCGACGGTCAGCCGCTCGGCCTGGAGTTTGTCCACCCCACTTTTGATATCGATATCCGGCGCTGCAACAACCTGTGCCCGTTCTGCTTCGTCCTGCAGACCGCGCCGCGCATGCGCCGCACCCTCTACATCAAGGACGACGATTATCGCTACTCGTTTTTGTACGGCCACTTTGTCACCCTCACCAATCTGAGCGCCCGGGACTGGCAGCGGCTCGACGAGCAGCGCCTCTCGCCGCTGTATGTGTCGGTGCATTCCACCGATCTGGCGAACCGCCGCGCCTGCCTCTCCAACCCGCAGGCGCCTGACATCCTGGAACAGCTGCGCTGGCTGGCCGAACGCCGGCTGGAGCTCCACACCCAGCTGGTGGTGACGCCGGGCCTGAACGACGGCGCGTTTCTGGAAAAATCGGTGCGCGATCTGATGGCGTTTTATCCCGCCGTGCAATCGGTGAGCGTGGTGCCGGTGGGGCTGACCAAACACCACAAGTACGGCCGGCGTCCGCACACCGTGGCGGAGGCGCGCGCGGTGTTGGCGGCGGTGGCCGGCTGGCAGGCGGAGTGCCTGGAGCGCTTCGGCGCGCGCTTTGTCTATCCCACCGATGAGTGGTTTCTGCAGACCGAGACCCGCCTCCCGCCGAAAGCGTATTACGCAGACGTGGCCCTGCAGGAGAACGGCCTGGGCCAGGTACGGGATTTTCTGGAGGAGTGGAAGCGCTCGAAGCGGGAACTCAAGGCCTTAATCACCCAATCCGCCACTCCTTCAACAATCCCCCAATCCCCCAACCCCCTCAGCAACCGCCGCGCCACCCTCGCCACCGGCGCGCTCTTCGCGCCCACGCTGGCCAAGGCCGCGCGCGAGTTCGACGCGCTGGCGGGGACGCGCCTCACGGTGGTCCCGGTGCTTAACGAACGGCTGGGCCACACCATCAGCGTGGCCGGCCTGCTGATGGGCCAGGACGTCATTGCCCAGCTGCACGGCCGTGATCTGGGAGAGTTCGTGGTCCTGCCGCGGGTGATGTTTGACCATCCGGACGGCATCAGCCTGGATGATGTGCCGCCCCTGGCCATCGCGCAGGCGCTGGGCCGGCCGGTCTATCTGGCCGACGCGCTGGGCGACGTGCTGGACGCCTTCACCGCTCGCAATGGGATGGCCTTTGATCCGGCCCATCCGGAAGCCGCCCCGCGCCCGATGAAGGCCGGCGGCTGGGCGGTGGAGAAATACCTCTAGCGCCGGCCCTCGCTCACTTCTGACCGCTCACGTCATCGCCCTGGGCGGCCGGCCTGGGCCAAGTTTCCCAGTTGCCCGAGTCCGGCGGGTTGCGGTATAAGTAAACGCCGGCCGTCGGGCCGTTGAGCAGAGGAGGTGCTTATCGCTTAGGTCAACACACTTTGGGGAAGATGAGCGCATGGCCAGGTCAAGACGTCCGCGACGCGCGCAGCGCCCGCGCCGGCTTGGCCCGGAGACGAGGTGGCGGTTCCTGCCATAGGGCAGTGCTAACGGCGGCTGGTGATGAAACCGGCCGGCCGGAAAAGCGAGGTTTCAGCGGAAGCCGCCGGGGTCGAGCCACGATCCCTATCTATTCCCCCCGGACTCCCGAGTCCAAACAAGCCTGCTCCATAAGCCCGGCGGTGACGCCGGGATAAAGCGCGGGCCGTGGCAGCGCAGACCCAGGGACGGCGTTGATCTTAACGGCGGCGTCCATCTCAAACTCACAACAAGCCTCTCAGTACAGGAGCTGATCCCATGTGCGGTATCGTCGGCTATCTCGGCCCGCGTGAAGCGGCGCCATTAATCGTGGAAGGGCTGCGGCGGTTGGAGTATCGCGGCTACGACTCGTCGGGCGTGGCGGTGCTGGACGCCGGCGCCATCCAAATCCGGCGCGCGGTGGGCAAGCTGAGCGGCCTGGCGCAGCTGCTGGTTGAGGAGCCGGCGGCCGGCCAGGTGGGCATCGGCCACACGCGCTGGGCCACCCACGGCGCGCCCACGGTCCGCAACGCGCACCCGCATATCGGCGCCACCGGCGAGGTGGTGGTGGTCCACAACGGCATTGTGGAGAATTTTCTGGAGATCAAGGCCGGGTTCCAGGCGCGGGGCGTCCAGTTCAACTCGGATACCGACACCGAAGTCATCGTCCATCTGGTGGAGAAGTATCTGGCGGAAGGCCGGCCGCTGGCGGAGGCGGCCCGGCAGGCGTTTACGCAGCTCAAGGGCGCGCACGCCATTGTGGTCATGTCCACGCGCGAGCCGGACAAGCTGGTGGTGACGCGCATCGGCAACGCCGGCGGCGTCACCCTGGGCCTGGGTCAGGATGAGATGTTCATCGCCTCGGACATGCCCGCTATTCTGGAGCACACGCGCCGGATGGTCTTCCTGGAATCGCGCCAGATGGCGGTGGTGACGCGGGCCGGCTACACCGTCACCACGCTGGCCGGCGCGCCCGTCCAGCCGGAGGTCCACCTCATCCCCTTTGACGCCGTCTCGGCCGAAAAGGGCGAGTACAAGCACTTCATGCAGAAGGAGATCCACGAGCAGGCGCGCGCCGTCACCGACACGCTGCGCGGGCGCGTGGATTTCACCACCGGCGTGGTCAGTCTGCCGGAGTTGAACCTGACGCCGGAGCGGGCGCGCCGGATTGAGAAGCTGATCATCGTAGCCTGCGGCACTTCTTACTACGCCGGCCTGGTGGGCCGGGTGTATTTTGAGCGCCTGGCGCGGATCCCCACCACGGTGGAGATCGGCTCGGAGTTCCGCTATGCCGACCCGCTCATCGACGACCGGACGGCGGTGCTGGCCCTGACTCAATCCGGCGAGACCGTGGACACCCTGGCGGCCATGGAGGAAGCGCGCGAGAAGGGCGCGTTGGTGTGGGCCATCGTCAACAACGTGGGCTCGGAGGCGCGGCGCGTGGCGGACGGCTATATCGGCATGCAGGCCGGCCCGGAGATCGGCGTGGCCTCCACCAAGGCCTTCACCACCTCGATCGTGGATCAATTTCTGCTGGCGTGTTATCTGGCGCAGCAGCGGGGCGTGTCCACGGGCGACGCGGCGCGGGTGGGGGAGCTGATGCACCTGCCGGACCTGATCGGCCAGGTGCTGGACCGCGAGCCGGCCGTCCAGGCGCTGGCAGACGAGCTGTTTGAGAGCCGGCACGCCCTGTACCTGGGGCGCGGCCTGCAGATGCCCATCGCCCTGGAAGGCGCGCTCAAGCTCAAGGAGATCTCCTACATTCACGCCGAGGGCTATCCGGCCGGCGAGATGAAGCACGGGCCGATCGCGCTGATTGACCGGGAGATGCCGGTGGTATGTCTGTGCCTGCAGGACGCGCTGTGGGACAAGATGCTCTCGCAGGTGGAGCAGGCCAAGGCGCGCGGCGGGCGGGTGATTGCGCTGGCCACGGACGGCGATGCCGTGATCGCGTCCAAGGCGGACCGGGTGCTATGGCTGCCGCCGGCGCCGGCCCTGTTGGCGCCCGTGCTGTCCGTGATCCCGCTGCAGCTGCTGGCGTACCACATCGCCGTGCGGCGCGGCACGGATGTGGATCAGCCGCGCAATCTGGCAAAAAGCGTGACCGTCGAGTAGGCTTCAAGCTGGGCGCGGCCTCGCGGAGAGGACCGCGCCCAGCAGTTTGTTCTCAAGGAGACCCCCCATGAAATTTCGCGCCCCGTTGCTGCTCAGCGGCAAAACCGCGACGGGCATTGAAGTGCCGGCCGCGGTCGTGGCCGGCCTCGGCTCCAGCAAGAAGCCGGCCGTGGTCGTCACCCTCAACAAGCACACCTATCGCAGCACCCTCGCCGTCATGGGCGGGGTGTTCATGCTCCCGGTCAGCGCCGAGCAGCGGGAAAAGGCCGGGATCGCGGCCGGCGAGGTGGTGACGGTCACGCTGGAATT
>JAGOBN010000023.1 GCA_017999235.1 Anaerolineales bacterium
GACCTGCAGGCCCAGGCCGATCGCGGCGCGGCGATGGACGTCATGACGCGCGGCATTGTCGGCGTGGTGCAGGACCTGTTCGCCCAGGGCCGGATTGACGGTGTGCTGGGGATGGGCGGCTCGGCCGGCACCGGCATTGCCACCGCCGCGATGCGCGCGCTGCCGCTGGGCGTGCCCAAGGTCATGGTCAGCACGCTGGCCTCCGGCGACGTCCGGCCGTACGTGGGCACCAAGGACCTGGTCATGATCCACTCGGTGGTGGACGTGGCCGGCGTCAACCGGATCAGCGCCCGGATCTACGCCAACGCCGTGGGCGCCGTGCTCGGCATGGCCGAGACTCCGGAGCCCCAGGTGGCCGCCAAACCCTTGATTGCGGCTTCGATGTTCGGCAATACCACGCCGCTGGTGGACCGCTGCCGCGCCACCCTGGAAGGGCGCGGCTATGAAGTGCTGGTGTTCCACGCCGTGGGCACCGGCGGACAGACGATGGAAAGCCTAATCCAGGATGGCTACTTCGCCGGGGCCTTGGACCTGACCACCACGGAATGGGCGGACGAGCTGGTGGGCGGTGTGCTCACAGCCGGCCCCCGCCGCCTGGAGGCGGCCCCGGCCCGCGGCCTGCCGCAGGTGCTGGCTCCCGGCTGTCTGGATATGGCCAACTTCTGGGCGCGCGAGACCGTGCCGGCCAAGTTCGCGGATCGGCGCTTCTACATCTGGAACCCCAACGTGACGCTCATGCGCACCGACCCGGCCGAGAACGCCGAGCTGGGCCGCATCCTGGCCGAGAAGGCCAGCCGCTCCAGCGGGCCGGTGGCCTTCTATCTGCCGCTGAAGGGCGTCTCCATGTTGGATGCGCCGGGCAAGGAATTCTGGTGGCCGGAGGCCGACCAGGCCTTGTTTGACGCGATCAAACGCCACCGCCGGCCGGATATCCCGGTGGTGGAGCTGGACTGCAACATCAACGACCCGGAATTTGCCGACGCCTGCACCGACCAACTGCAGCGTTTCCTGACCGCCTGAGGCTGAGCCCGGCAAGGAGCCCTGATGAATACTCGCCCCTATATACCCAAGACCCTGCTGATCTGGATCGGGGGCCTGTTTATCGCCGGCCTGGCGGCCGGACCGCTGATCAACAGTCTGTCCACGCCGCAGCAGTTGGCAGATAACGTTCTGCTGAATGCCATCCCCTTCATCCTGATCTTCGTGTCGATCCTGCTGACCTTCATTGCCGTGATCCGGGCGACGGCCAGCGTGCTCAGCCACCGGATTTCCGAAGCCGCTTACCGGCCGGTGGAACGGGTGCTGATTGGGGGGATTGTGCTGGGCGTGATCGGGATGTTCCAGCCGTGGGCCATGATCTTCTACCAGATCGGTTTCATGGTGCTGCTGTTCTCAACTTTGGGCTTCATCTTGTGGAGCCACGTCGTCCCCAAACGCACGCGCTCGCTGGGCGAGTGAGCGCGCCCGGCCGCCGTTGAGCCGCCAAGGAGCGTAACCATGCCTTTTATCCCGCGAGACGAAGCGCTGCGCCGCCTGCGCGCGCAAGGCGCGGCCGGCCGGCCCATCATCGGCGCCGGCGCCGGCACCGGCATCTCGGCCAAGTTCGCCGAGCGTGGCGGGGTGGACATCATCATCATCTACAACTCGGGCCGCTACCGCATGGGCGGGCGGGGGAGCCTGGCCGGCCTGCTGCCGTACGGCGATGCGAACGCCATCGTCCTGGAGATGGGCGGCGAGGTCCTGCCGGTGGTGCAGGACACGCCCGTGCTGGCCGGCGTGTGCGGCACCGACCCGTTCCGGCTGATGCCCGTCTTCCTGCGCGAGGTCAAAGCCAAGGGGTTCGACGGCGTGCAGAACTTCCCGACCGTCGGCCTGTTCGACGGCGTCTTCCGGGCCAACCTGGAGGAGACCGGCATGGGCTACGGGCTGGAGGTGGACATGATCCGCCAGGCCCATGCGCTGGATCTGCTCACCTGTCCGTACGTCTTCAACCCGGAGGAGGCCGTGCGGATGGCCCAGGCCGGCGCCGATGTGCTGGTGCCGCACATGGGTTTGACCACCAAGGGCGCCATTGGCGCGGCCACCGCCCTGACTCTGGATGAAGCGGCCCGGCGCGTCCAGGCCATGCGCGATGCGGCCGTGGCCGTCAACCCGGATATCCTGGTCCTGTGCCACGGCGGCCCGATCGCTGAGCCGGAGGATGTCAAATATATCCTGGCCCACACCCACGGCATCGCCGGCTTCTTTGGCGCCAGCAGCATCGAGCGCCTGTCGGTCGAGCCGGCCATTGAAAGCCAGGCGCGCGCCTTTAAGAGCTTGTCGCTATGAGCCTTTTTCGCGGATATCACATGGGGATGGTTCTGAGCGAGCTGGTCGACATCGTCGGCGAGGCCCACGTCTCGACGCGCGAAAGCGACCGCCTGGCTTACGCCACCGACTGGTGGTGGGTGCCGCAGATGTGGCTGGACCGCGCCGAAGAGCCGGTCATGCCGGACGTGATCGTGCATCCCGGCTCGCCCGAGGAAATTGCCCGGGTGCTGCAGGTGGCCAACACCTACCGGATCCCGGTCGTGCCCTGGGGCGGGGGCTCCGGCACGCAGGGCGGGGCCACCCCGATCTACGGCGGCATCCTGCTGGACGTCAAGCGCCTGGATAAGCTGATCGAGATTGACGAGGTCTCGATGACGGTGACGGCGCAGGCCGGCCTCAACGGCACCCAGCTGGAATGGGCGCTGAACGAAAAAGGCCTGACTCTGCCGCACTACCCGGCTTCGGCCAACTGCGCCACGCTGGGCGGCTACCTGGCGGCGCGGGGCTCCGGCACCATCTCCACCAAATATGGCAAGGCCGAGGACCTGGTGCTGTCGATCCAAATTGTGCTGCCGGATGGCACGATCACGCGCACCCCGCCGGTTCGCAGCCATGCCACTGGTCCGGGTCTGCTGAACTTCCTGGTGGGCTCCGAAGGCACCATGGGCGTGATCACCGAAGCCACCATGCAGATCGAGCGCCAGCCGGAGACGCGCTTGTTCCGGGCGGTGCTGTTCGAAGACCTGAACAAGGCGCTGGAGGCCGGCCGGCGCATCATGACGGCGCGCCTGCAGCCGACGGTCATCCGCCTGTACGACCAGGCCTCCACCGTGTCGCTGGTCAAGCGCGTGCTCGGCCTGGACCTGCAGGGCGCGTACATGGTCCTGGGCTTCGACGGCTTCCCCGAGATCGCGGCCGCGCAGGAGAAACGCGCCCTGGACATCTGCGCGGACCTGGGCGCGCGCGACCTGGGGCGCGAGCCGGGCGAAGAGTGGTGGCACCATCGCTACGACTTCTACTACCCGCCGCTGGGCCTGTCCTTGCCCAAGCTATACGGGACGATCGAGACCGTCTCGACTTTCGCCAATATCGAGAAGCTCTACTGGGCCAAGAAACACGCCATCGAAGACGGCTTCGCGCAGTGGAAGACGCGGTACATCGCCCACTTCTCGCACTGGTTCCCGTGGGGCGTCATGGTCTACGACCGCTTCATTGTGGATGAGCCGCCCGCGGACGCGCGCGAAGTCCTGCGCCTGCACAACAACATCTGGACGGTCGCGGCGCGGACTTCGCTGGCCCATGGCGGCATGTTGAACGAACACCACGGCATCGGGCTGAAGCTCGGCCGCCTGATGCGCGAGCAGTACGGCGCCGGCTGGCCGGCCATGGACGCGCTCAAGCAGACCCTGGATCCGCGCGGCATCATGAATCCCGGCAAGCTCGGGTTCAGCGTAGGCCCCGCCGCCTGACTTTTTGGATGACTGTGAGCCTATGAGCCTCTCCGATCACGCCCCGGTTTACAACCTGTGCCGCTTCTGCCTGATGTGCCGGCATACCTGCCCGGTGGGCCGCGCCACCAAGCGCGAAGCCACCACGCCCCACGGCTGGGCGCTGTTGATCTCGTCCGTGGACCGCGGGCAGATCCAGTGGAACGCGGACACCGTGGACACGCTCTATCAGTGCGCGCAGTGCGGGCTGTGTTACGCCAACTGCGTCACCGATCAGCCCTTGCCGTCGGCCATTGCCGCGGCCCGCGCGCATGTGGCGGCGGCCGGCCTGGCGCCGCAGGCCGTGGCGGAGGTGGAGGCGCGCCTGCGCGAGTGGGGCAACCCCTTCCGGGCCGAAGCGCCCCGGCCGGCCGCGGGCCAAGCTCCCGCCGCTTTGTTTGTCGGCGCCGCCGCCCACCATCTGCGGCCGGCCGCCCTGGCCGCCGCCCGCCGTCTGTTGGACGCGCTGGGCCTCGCCTACGTACCCATCGCCCAGGGTCTGAGCTCCGCCTATCTGCCGTTCGCGCTGGGCCTGCCGGCCACGGCCCGCACGCTGGGCCAAGCCGCCCTGCAGGAGCTGGCGGCGGCGGGCAGCACCCGGCTGATTGTGCTGACCCCGGAAGACCGGCGCGCCTTCACCGACGCCTTGCCGGAATTGGGCCTGCCGCTGCCGGACGGGGTGGTGGTGGTGGAGTTGATGACCTTGCTGGCCGAGGCCGTGGCGGCTGGCCGGCTGCAGTTCCGGCCGGTCACGCCGGCGCTGACGTATCACGATCCCGCGCACACCCCGCATTTCCCCGGCCGCGCGGCGGAAGCCCGGCGCGTGCTGGCCGCGCTGACGCCGGCCCTGCGCGAGCTGTTCTGGCGGGAGGGCCGCGCCGCGCCGGGCGGCAGTGTGGGCGGGCTGCGCTTCACGCATCCGGCCCTGGCCGAGCAGCTGACGCGCGAGCGGCTGGCCGAAGCCGCCGCCACCGGCGCCGAACTGCTGGTGACCGAGGACCCGGCGGCCCTGGATCATTTTGAAGCCCAGGCTGACCCGGCCGTCATTCGGGTGGCCGGCCTGTATGAATTGCTGGCTCAGCAGTTGGTGTGAGTGCCCGTCCGGAGGTGACGCTGACCGACCATCTGAATTTGCTCCCGCCCTCACCCGCTTACGTTCTCACTTTCATTTCTGGAGGCCAAGACCATGTTTCTGTCGATGCACAACTGGATGCGCGCCGAACCGATCGAATTGACCATCCGGCGCCTGGCGAAGTTCGGCTACGACTCGATTGAAATCAGCGGCGAACCCGAGAAGTACGACACCAAGGTTGTCCGCAAGCTCCTGCAAGAACACAAACTTACCTGCTGGGGCTCGGTCAGCCTGATGTTCGCCGGCCGCGACTTGATCCATGCGGACCCGGCGGTGCGCGCCAGCAGCGTCAAGTACATCAAGGACTGCGTCACCATGGTGTACGAGCTGGGCGGCCGCGAGATGACCATCGTGCCTTCGCAGGTCGGCAAAGTGGTCCCGATGGACACGCCCGAAGTGGAATGGGCGTGGTGCGTCGAAGGGTTGAAGGAAATCTATGCCCACAGCGAGCCGCTGGGCGTCCGCCTAGCCCTCGAGCCGCTCAACCGCTTTGAGACCAACTTCCTCAACCGCCACGACCAGGCCCTCAAGCTGGCCGAGGCCGTCGGCCCCAACTGCGGTGTCTGCCTGGACGCCTTCCACATCAACATCGAGGAAAAAGACCTGCACCAGGCCATCATCGCCACCGGCCCGCGGCTGGTGGATTTCCACGTGGCCGACAACAACCGCATGGCCTGCGGCCAGGGCTCGTATGACTGGACCAAGGTGGTGCGCACGCTCAAGCAGGCCG
Source organism: Anaerolineales bacterium (assembly GCA_017999235.1). The sequence goes on from JAGOBN010000023.1 coordinate 5,660, forward strand.
GCTACGACAACGCCCTGACCGTCGAATTCGTGGCGCCGCTGGATCGCACGCCCGCCAACCCCTATCCGGACGCGCTGGCCACCACGCCCGATCCGGAGCTGACGCCCGAGCAGTTCAAGTTCATCCAGGACCATGGCTCCGGCGTGCTGACCGAGAAGTTCTACTCCGGGCTGGTCGAGGTCTGCGCCAAGACCCTGCGCCACGCCATCGAAATGGCTTAGTGACTTAGCCCCCAGTCTGGCGGCCGGGTGACCCCGCAAGGGGCCGCCCGGCTGCCGGACGCCGCCCGCCCGACCACCCAACGTCATGACCACGATCCTGCTCATCGGCACCCTCGACACCAAAGGCGTAGAGATTGGCTACTGCCGGGATACGCTCAAGCGCCTGGGCGCCGAGGTCCTCGTGCTGGATTCGGGCATCCTGGGCGAGGCGCTGACTATCACGGCCGACTTCCCGCGCGCGGCCGTGGCCGAGGCCGCCGGCTACACGCTGGACCAGCTGCGGAACGCCGGCTCGCGCGGCGCGGCCGTGGAGCGCATGAAGGAAGGCGTGAAGCACCTGACGCTCGACCTGCTGCGCCAGGGCCGGCTGGACGGTGTGCTGTGCCTGGGCGGCGCGGAAGGCGCCATTATGGGGTCGGTGGCCATGCGCGCCCTGCCGCTCGGAATCCCCAAGCTGATCGTCACCCCCATCGCCTCCGGCCGGCGCCATTTCGGGATGCTCATCGGCGACCTGGATATCACCGTGATGCACTCCGTGGTGGATATCCTGGGCCTGAACCCGGTCAGCACCGTCGTCTACGACAACGCCTGTGCCGCCGTCCTGGGCATGGCCCAGCACGGATCGCGCTTCAAGCCGGCGCCGCCTGGCAGCCGCTTTGTCGGCGTGACGATGCTCGGGCAATCGACTCCAGGGGTCATGGTAATGCGCGACCGGCTGGCCGCGCATGGCTATGAAGCCGTGATCTTCCACGCCAACGGCGTCGGCGGGCCGGCCATGGAGAAGTTTGCCGAATTGGGCACCTTCGTGGGCGTGGTGGATTACACCACCAATGAACTCGCCTGCGCCGAGGTGGGCGGCTTCCACATCCCGCCGCCCGACCGCCTGGAGCGCGTGGGCGCGGTGGGACTGCCGCAGATCGTGGTCCCCGGCAACGTGGACCTGACTACGCATGGCACGCCCGGCACCCTGTCCGAGACCATGCGCAACCGGCCCTTGTACTATCACAACCCGGAGATGACGCTGTGCCGTACGCTCAAACCGGAGATGGCGGCCATTGGAGCCGCCATGGCGCGCAAACTCAACGCCGCCCTCGGCCCGGTGGTGGTGATGGTGCCCACCGGCGGCTTGTCCCAGCCCAACCGGCCGGGTGGTGTCTTCTGGGATCCGGACGCTGACGCCGCGCTGCTGGACGCCCTGCGGGCCGGCCTGCGGGCCGATATCCCGCTCATTCCCGTCGCGGCGCACTTGAACGACGCCGTTTTCGCCGAGCGGGTGGCGGACGAATTCCTGAAATTGATGGCCGGCCGCTGACCCTTATCAACCCCTGACTGATGATGGGTCGCCGCCCGGCCCGGTCTCAGTGTTTGCACGAAAGGACGTATCCATGACCGAATTCCGCTCCTACAACCTGGTGGACCTGACTTACGTGGACATCCAGGAGTATCTCCAGACCAAAGACGTGGTCTTGATCCCGATGGCCAGCACCGAACAGCACGGCCCCCATCTGCCGCTCAAAACCGACACGGTCACGGCCGAAGAAGTCAGCCGGCGGGTGGCGGACCAGATCCAGGTGCTGTACACGCCCTGCATTTGGATGGGCTATTCGCCTCAGCATATGTATGCGCCCGGTTCCGGCCGCGGCACGCTGACCGTGCGCGCTCAAACGCTGCTGGCCGTCATGTACGACGTGGCCCGCAGTCTGATTCACCACGGTTTCAATCGCCTGATCTTCGTCAACGGCCACGGTTCCAACGTCAAGGTGGTGGACCCGGTACTGCGCCAGCTGCGTTATGAGACCGGGGCCCTGATCAGCTTCGTCAAGCCTTACATGGAAAACTACACCGGCGTCCTGAAGGGCCTCATGGAGAACCCGCCCGAGGAGACGCCGGGCTGGCATGCCAGTGAGCTGGAGACCTCCCAGATGCTGGCGCACGACCAGGTCAAGGGCACCCACTACGTCCGCATGGAACGCGCGGCCAAGACCCTGGCCCACATCCCGGAATTCCTGCCCAAGACGTTCGCCAAGAAGGATGGCATGCCGGACGTGGAGTTTGAGGACTACAAGTACTTCACCTTCCCGATGGACCACCACGAGTTTATCGAGTCCGGCACCATCGGCAACCCGCTGCGGGCCACGGCCGAGAAAGGCGAGGAAGCCTTCCGGCGCTATTCCGACCATGTGGCGCGCGGCGTGCTGGAGCTGATGAAGGTGCCCGTGACCATCCACAACCGCGAGTTTGTCAACCGCGTCTAGCCGCCCTCGGCGGCGCGCCGCTCACTTATCCGCACCTGTTCTGTCTTGGGAGGCCACCACCATGTCTCGTCCTGTTACTCTCTTCACCGGCCAGTGGGCCGACCTGACGCTCGAAGACCTAGCCAAGAAGGTCAGCACCTGGGGCTATGACGGCCTTGAGCTGGCCTGCTGGGGCGACCACTTCGATGTCAGCCAAGCTCTGGCGGACCCCGGCTATGTCAAAACCCGCTGGGACATCCTAAACAAGTACAACCTGACATGCTTCGCCATCAGCACCCATCTGGTGGGCCAGGCCGTCTGTGACCCGATCGACGCGCGCCACAAGGGTATCCTGCCGCCGCATGTCTGGGGCGACGGGGAGCCGGAAGGCGTTCGGCAGCGCGCCGCCAAGGAAGTCATGGACACTGCCCGCGCCGCGGCCAAGTTCGGCGTGAAGCAAGTCAACGGCTTCACGGGCTCCAGCGTCTGGCATATGCTGTACTCCTTCCCGCCGAATAACTGGGCCGCGGTGGAAGCCGGCTACGCCGATTTCGCCGCCCGCTGGAACCCGATCATGGACGTCTTCAAGCAGGAAGGCGTCAAGTGGGGCTTGGAAGTCCACCCGACCGAGATCGCCTACGACTTCGTGACCACCCGCAAGGCCCTGGACGCCATCGGTAACCGGCCGGAGTTTGGCATCAACTTCGACCCGTCGCACTTCGCCCACCAGTCCTTGGACTCCGCCGCCTTCGTCGAAGAATTCGCGGACCGCATCTACCATGTGCACGTCAAGGACAGCAAGAAGTTCCTGGACAACGGTCGGCGCAGCATTCTCGGCTCGCACCTGAACTTCGGCGACGGCCGGCGCGGCTGGGACTTTGTCTCGCCCGGCCACGGCGACGTGGACTTTGAGACGCTTTTCCGCTCACTCAACCGCATCGGCTATCAGGGTCCGCTTTCGGTGGAGTGGGAAGACAGCGGCATGGACCGCGAGTGGGGCGCTCCAGACGCGCTCAAGATGGTGCGCAGCAAGGATTTCGCGCCCTCGGCGGTGGCCTTCGACGCCGCCTTCTCGAAGAAATAACCCGTCCGGTATTCGCAGGAGACTTTCCATGGCTGAAACTGGCTTCACCACAATGGCCGGCGCCAAGGCCGAGGGCGACGCCCCCGAGGTCGGCATCGGCATGCTGGGCTATGCCTTCATGGGCAAGGCCCATTCCAACGCCTATAAAAAACTGCCCTACATGATGTATCCGCCGGTGGCCATCCCCAAACTGGTGGCCATCTGCGGACGCAATGAAGCGGCGACTAAAGAGGCCGCCCTGCGCTATGGCTATGAGGGCTACTACACCGACTGGCGGGAGATGCTGAAGAACGACCGCATTCAGCTCTTCGACAACGGCGGGCCAAACGACATGCACGCCGAGCCCGTCCTGGCGGCCGCCCAGGCCGGCAAGCACATTCTGTGCGAGAAGCCGCTGGCGCGCACGGCCAAGGAAGCCGGCGCCATGCTGGAGGCGGTCACCAAGGCCGGCGTCAAACACGCCGTGGCCTTCAACTACCGCTTTGTCCCGGCCATCCGCCTGGCCAAAGACCTGATCATGTCCGGCAAGCTCGGGCAGATCTACCACTACCGCGCCGTCTATCTGCAAGAGTGGATCATGCCGCACTACGGCACGCCCCACATCTGGCGGCTGGACAAGTCCGTGGCCGGCAGCGGCGCGCTGGGCGACCTGGGCGCGCACATCATCGACCTGGGCCGTTTCCTGGTGGGCGAACCGCGCCGCTTGACCGCCGCCGCGCAGACCTTTATCAAGGAACGCCCCGGTGCCGACGGGAAGATGCATCCGGTGGATGTGGACGACGCGTTTGTGGCCACGCTGGAGTTCGAGAACGGCGCCCTGGGCACCGTGGAAGCCACGCGCTTCGCCGGCGGCCGCAAGAACTACAACTGCTTTGAGATCAACGCCGAGAAGGGCAGCCTGCGCTTCAACCTGGAGCGCATGAACGAGCTGGAAGTCTTCTGGGTGGGGCAGGAGCCCAAGGAAGCCCAGGGCTTCCACGATGTGCTGGTGAGCGAGGGCTATCACCCCTTCTGGTCCAACTGGTGGCCGCACGGCCACATGATCGGCTGGGAGCACACCTTCGTCCACGAGATCCATCACCTGCTGGACGCGATCGTAAACCAGAAGGATGTGGCTCCCTTTGGCGCGACGTTCGAAGACGGCTACAAGAATGCCGTGATCTGTGATGCCATCCTCGAGTCCGCGGCCAGCGGCCGGCGGATGGACGTCAAATACTAGGCGAGTCAGGGGCCGCGCCGCAGGGCGCGGCGGGTGCGGCCGGCGGTCTCCTCCACCGGCCGGCCGCACCACTCGCATCCGGAGGCTTCCTATGCCGTTCCAAGATCTGCGCCCGCAGGCCATCCGGCGCACGCCGGACGAAATGCTCACGCATCTGCGGACTTTTAACCTCGACTTGAAGTTTTCGGCCGGCGTCTGGTTCTTCTCGCCGCCCAATTCCCGCTTCCATGACCGCTATAAGCCCGGGCTGGAGATCGCGCCGCGGCTGGAGCTGGCGGCCGCGCTCAAGGACTATGGCCTGGCGGCCATGGAGGCCCACTATCCCAATGAGATCAACGCGGACAATCTGGACCTCTGGAAACAGTTTGCCCGCGACACCGGCATCCGCATCCTGACCGTCATCCCGCTGTTGTTCTGGGACGCCGATTATGAATGGGGCAGCCTGTCGTCGCCGCTGGAGGCGATCCGGCGCGGGGCCATTGAGCGGACCAAAGCCGCGTTCCAGCTCAACCGTGAGCTGGACACCGACTTTGCCGTGGTCTGGCCCGGCATTGACGGCTATGAGAACGCTTTTGGCCTGGACCTGGTGGCGGCGCGCGACCGCTTTGCGTCCGGCCTGGCGGAAGCCCTGGACGCCGTCCCCGGGGTGCGGATTGCCTTTGAGCCCAAGCCCTATGAGCCGCGCGGCCATATCTTGTATGGCTACACGTCGGAAGGCCTGCTGCTGGGAACCAAGGTCGAAGCCCAGCTGAAGCACCCGGCCAATCGCCAGCTGTTGGATCAGGGCCACGCCCTGGCAGCCATGAACCCCGAGGTCGGCCACATGCTGATGGGGTACGAAGATTTGCCGTATGCGTTCAGCCTGGTGATGGAATACGGCCGGCTGGCGCACACCCACTGGAACAGCCAGCCGCTTGGCAATTATGACCAAGACCTGAACGTCGGCGTGCTCTCGCCGGAGAGCACCGAGGCGACGCTGTATGCGATGAAGATGCAGGGCTACCGCGGCTACTTCGGCATCGACATCAACCCGGAACGCATGCCGGTGGAGGTGGCGCTCAAGAACTCGATGGATGCGCTGCGCGCGGCCAATGACCGGATCAATGCGCTGGATCACGAGGCGATCCTGTTCGCCGCCAACCACCCCGATCAGGCGCGCGGCTGGTTGGAAGCTTATCTGATCCGGGCCCGGGCGGCGTATCCGGACCGTCTGCCGCCTCTGCCAAAACTGCGTTAGTCCAAATCGTCCGTCAGTGCACAGCGGGGCCGGCCGGGCCTTTTCGGCGGCCTCCGCTTTGCGCTGGCTGGAGGGCGGGTCACTCGCCATGGCTTCTTCCGTGCTGGCCGACAATGCCTCCCGTCCCCTGGCGGACATCATGCCGGCCGGCCTCCTGGGCATGGCCTTGCAGGGCGGCGCCACGGCGCTCTATGGCCCCATCCTGCCGTACATCGCCGCGGAGGCCGGCCAGCCGGTGGCCAACGCCGGCCTCTTGATCACCCTGCATTGGTTGGGCTTTTTGCTGAGCACGGCCGTGGTTAACGGGCTGGCGCGCCGCTTTGGATTCCGCCGCGGGCTGATGACCGGCGGCGCCCTCATCGGCATGGGCGTGCTCGGGATCGCGGGCCTGCCCTTCCCGGCCAATCTGGGGGCCGCGCTGCCGATTGGCTTTGGCGCCGGTCTCATCGAAGTCCTGTTCAACCGTTTGGTGGAAGGGCTGGCCGGTGACCAGCCGGCGGCCGCGCTGAACCGCCTGCATTCCACCTGGGGCCTGGGGGCCGTGGCGATCCCGCTGGCCGTCGCCGGCGCGCTGACGGCGGGCCTGGATTGGCGCCTGGCGGGCCTTTTGCTGGCCGCCGTCGCGGCCGGCGAAGTGCTGCTGATTGGGCAGTGGCGCCGAGCCTATGCGGAGGCGGACCCGCCGCCGGCCGGCCCCGCGCTGCCCGCCGGCGCGGTCTGGCGCTCGGTGGGCCTCTTGCTGCTCATGTTCGTGGTCTACGCCGGCCTGGAGACCGCCGTGGGCGGCTGGGTCACCACGTACTTCACCGGGCTGGGCCAGGGCTCCGCCTGGGGCGCCGTGGCCACCGCGTTCTTCTTCCTCACCTTCACGGCCGGGCGCTTGATCCTAGCGCCCTTCGTTGACCGGCTGGGTTTTGCACGGACCGTGCGGCTGGGCACGGGCTTGGGCGCTGTGGCCCTGCTCTTGACCCTCAGCCCCAGCCTGGCCTTTTTTGGCTTTGGGCTGAGCGGGATCACGTACAGCGTGATTTTTCCCACCATGCTGGCGTGGGGGGCGCGCCAGCATCCCACGCTTCGCGCCCAGATGGCGAGCTGGTCCATTGCCGCGGCCGGCCTGGGCGGCACGGCTCTGCCGTATCTGATGGGCTGGGGGGTAGAGCGGGGCGGCCTCTCGGCGCTGCCCGTCATGTTGATCGCCACCTCGCTGTTGATCTTAAGCTTGTCGTTTTTTAAGCCAGCTTCCGCCTAAAGGAGAACCTGCCCATGTCCCTTTTCCTGGGCCTCGATATCGGCACCACGGGGGCCAAAGCCCTGCTGGCGGATGACCACGGGCGCATCCTGGCCACCGCCACCGCTGAGTATCCGCTCTCCGCGCCGCAGCCCTTGTGGAGCGAACAAGACCCGGCCGATTGGTGGCACGGCGCCCAGACGGCTTTGCGCGCGGTTGTGGCGCAGGCCGGCGCGGACGTCACCGCCATCGCGGGCCTGGGCTTGACCGGCCAGATGCACGGCTCCGTCTTTCTGGATGCGGCCGGCCAGGTGATCCGGCCGGCGCTGTTGTGGAACGACCAGCGCACCGCGGCCGAATGCGCCGAGATCACGGCGCGGGTGGGCGCGGCCCGCCTGATTGAGATCGCGGGCAACCCGGCCCTGACCGGATTCCAGGCGCCCAAGATCGTGTGGCTGCGGAATCACGAGCCAGAAAACTACGCCCGCGTGGCGCAGGTGCTGCTGCCCAAGGACTATATCCGCTGGCGTCTGACCGGGGCGGCCGGCGCCGACGCCGCCGATGCGGCCGGCACCTTGCTGCTTGATCTGCGCGCCCGCGATTACAGCGCCGAGATCCTGGACAAGCTCGACATCCCGCGCGCCTGGCTGCCGCGCGTGTATGAAGGCCCCGAGGTCACCGGCCACGTGCTCCCGGAAGTGGCCGCCGCGCTCGGTTTGCCGGCCGGCCTGCCCGTCATCGCCGGCGGCGGCGATAACGCCGCCGCCGCCGTGGGCACCGGCATCGTGCGCGCCGGCGTGATCAGCAGCAGCCTCGGCACCAGCGGCGTCATCTTTGCCCACGCCGATGAGATCGCCCTCGACCCGCGCGGCCGGCTGCACACGTTCTGCCACTCGGTCCCCGGCCGTTATCACCTGATGGCCGTCACCCTGTCGGCCGGCGGCGCTTTCCGCTGGCTGCGCGATGTTTTGGGGCGCGCGGCTAGCTACGCTGAGATGACGGCGGCGGCGGTCGGCGTGCCGGCGGGCGCGGAAGGCCTGCTCTTCCTGCCCTACCTCACCGGCGAGCGCACCCCGCATCTGGACCCGCTGGCGCGCGGCGCCTTTGTGGGCCTGACGGCACGCCATACCCAGGCGCATCTGATACGGGCGGTGATGGAAGGCGTGGTCTTTTCGCTGCGCGACGGGGTGGAGATCATGCGCGCCCTGGGCGTGCCCATCACGCAGGTGCGGGCCACGGGGGGCGGCGGCCGCAGCCCGCTGTGGCGGCAGATGCAGGCCGATATCTATGGCGCCGAGGTGGTCAGCCTGGCCGCCGAGGAAGGCCCGGCCTATGGCGCCGCGCTGCTGGCCGGGGTAGGCACCGGCGCGTTCAAGACCGTGGAAGACGCGGTAGAGCGGTGTGTAACCATTGCCGGCCGCACGGTGCCGGACGCCGCGGCCCAAGCCAAGTATGAGGCCGTGTACCAGATCTACACCGGCGTGTATGACCAGGTGCGGGAACTTTCTCACGTGCTGGCGCAGGTCTGACCGATGCCGGACCGGACTTCCCCCAGCCGGCCGGCCCTTAGGCTGACCGCCGGCCGGCCATGACGCAAGATCCGGTCTTGGTGGCCGGGGTGATTGTCCTGCTGGGGTTTTGCATTGGCCTGGCCAAGGGCGGGTTCAATGTTCTCAGCGCCATCCTGACGCCGCTGCTCAGCCTGGTCCTGCCCGTGTCCTTGGCCGTGGGGGTGCTGCTGCCCATGCTGATGGTGGGCGATGCCTTGGCCGTGTACTCGTACTGGCGGGAATGGGATGGCCGGCTGGTGCGCCGGATGCTGCCGGCCGGCGTGGTCGGCGCCCTGGCGGGGACGTTTCTGCTGACCTATCTGTCCGCCAACACCCTGCGGGTCACGCTGGCCGTCTTCGTCTTGCTCATCGTGCTCTACAAACTTGCCAGCGACCGGATCGCGCACTGGCGGTATCAGCCGCGCGGCTGGCATGCGCCGGCCGCGGGGCTGGTGGCCGGCGTGGCCTCGGGGATGTTCAACAACGGCGGGCCGGTCTTCAATTCCTTCTTGCTCCTGCAGGCGCTGCCACCGCGGTCTTATATCGCCACCACCGCCGTCTACTTCGCCCTGCTCAACCTGCTCAAAGTGCCGGGCTTCTTGTACACCGGCGTGCTCGATGTGCCCCGTCTGCTGGCGTTGTGGTGGGTTTTCCCCTTCATCCCCGTGGGCCTGCTGGCCGCGCGCTGGCTGATTCTGCGCGTGGACCAGAAAACCTTTGAGTGGATCATCATTGGCCTGCTGGTGTTTGCCAGCGGGCTGCTGTTCTGGCAGAGCCGGTAAACGCGGCGCCGGGCTGGTACCCCGTCCGCCTGATGATGGACCGTCAGGCCCGCTTGACGTTTGCCAAGGGTAACGCGCATCGATCCGGTTCAGGCGGACAGGGCCCTAGTCGTTCCAGGCGCACAGCGCCTCGACCTGGGCCGCCGATCCGTCGCGCAGCCAGCCATCCAGCTGCGCCACATCCTTCAGGTTCTGGCCGCGCGGCCGAGGTACGATCACGTACTGGCTGGTCAGCCCCGGCAGGGCCGTCATGTCGCCCCACAGCTTTTCAAACTGCGCGACCGGGTAGACATCCTCCTGGCCGTACCCCCAGCGTTTCTTGACATCTTTGAGCGTGATGTAGGTGGGCATCCGCGCGCCGACGGCCCGGATCGCCTCGGCCACGCGTTCCGGCTGATTGAGGTCGGCGCGCGTCAGGCCAAAGACGGCCAGCAGCGGGTCAATCTGGAGCCAGAAGGTGTTCGTATTGTAATAGGACAGCCGGAACTCATCCGCTTCGTTCGGCATCGCCAGGCCTTCCACCAGCCGCACCTGACCGTTCACGCGGGCCAGCCCGCCGCCGCGGTCATCGAGCCGGCGGCGCAGCACCTCC
>JAGOBN010000476.1 GCA_017999235.1 Anaerolineales bacterium
ACCCCAATGCCGGCCAGCCGGCGGCCGCGCCGGCGCAGTCCCGGGTTTTCCGTGCGCCAGCCCATCAGATACAACCCGCCGCCAATACTGGCGATGATGAGCGTCCAGCCATAGGCCCAGCTGGACCAGCCCTGGGTGAGGTTCTGGATTAGCAGCATCAGGCCGATGGTGGTGAGGATACTGCCGGGGATGGCCAGGCCGGCCGCGGACCGGCCGCCGGCGGCCATGCCCGCGAAAAACAGGCCGCCCACCGCGATCACGGCGATCGGCCACAAGTAGCGCCAGCCGGCGAAATCCACGAATTGCGCCAGCAGAAACAGCGCGCCCAGGCCAATCAGGATCGCGCCCGTGATCAGGCTGCCGGTGCGGGAATTATTCTGGGTCATGGGGGGCGTCCTCGCCGGCCGGCTCGTCGGGCTCCTGGTCCACGCGCTCAACCACAATCCGCAGGTTGGCGGCCAGCGCCGCAATGGCGCCGATGGCGGCCCACACCGGCAGCAGCACCGCGCCCACCACCCCCAGGGTCAGCGGGATCTCGATCAGCGACCGGCCGCTGTCATCTTTGATGGTGATGCGCCGGACGTTGCCGGCGTGCAGGACCTCGCGGATCTTGGCCAGCACGGCTTCGCCGTTGACCTGGAATTCTTCGGTTCGGATACGTTCGGGCATGGCACTGCCTCCTATGGACCGGGTGGGGATGACGTCGCTCAATTGGCGTCATAACTGGATCACTCAGGTATACGCATTCCCGTGGGGCGGGTTGCGCGGATGCCCTCACTTTACGCGCGCCGCGGCCGGCCGTCATGGGGCTTTGTCCGGAGGCGGCTCGGCCAAAAGTTGCAGGGCGCCGGCGGCCGGGGGATTGGGCGGGGCGAGGGGTCGGGAGGTCAGCGGCGCAGGAGGCTGTCGATGAGCATACGCAGGGCGGCCGCCCAACTCACCCCGTTGGAACGCGCCATCTGGCTGGCGCGCCAGAGCAGGCCCAGGCCCAGGCCGATGACGGCGCTGAAGGACGGCAGACAAAGCGGAGTAATGATGTCGGTAAGGAGCATACGGGGTCCCAAGTCACTGGCGGTGGGCCGACTGTACTTCACGGGGGCCGGGTCAATGGTGAGTCTTAAGCAGAAAACGGGCGGTGGTTAACCGCCCGTTACCGGTGTCGGTGGGTCAGGGGCTTACCCGTGGTAGCCGCGCGGGTGCCGGCTGTGCCAATCCCAGGCGCTGGAGATAATGGAGTCCAGGGTCTCGTATTGCGGCTTCCAGCCCAGTTCCCGCTTAATGGCCTCGGAATCGGCCACCAGCACCCCCGGGTCGCCGGGCCGGCGCGGGCCGAACTCGTAGGGGATCTCCCGGCCGGTGATCCGTTGGGCGGTCTCCACCACTTCCAGGATGCTGAAGCCGTTGCCGTTGCCCAGGTTGTACTTGCGGCTGCCCTGCCGGTCCAGCGCCTCCAGCGCCAGGATGTGCGCCTGCGCCAGGTCCACCACGTGGACATAGTCGCGCACGCAGGTGCCGTCCTTGGTCGGGTAATCGTTGCCGAAAATGGTCAGCTTGGGGCGTTGGCCCAGCGCCACTTGCATGACGATGGGGATCAGGTGGAATTCCGGGTCATGGTCCTCGCCCCGGTCGGGGGTATCGCCGGAGGCGTTGAAGTAGCGCAGGCACGTGTACTTCAGGCCGTAGATGCGCTCAAACCAGTGCAGGGTCCGCTCCAGGAAGTACTTGCTTTCGCCGTAGGGCGAGCCGGGCACGATGCGCTCGTCGGCGGTGATGGGCATCCGCGCCGGGTCATCAAACAGATTGGCGGTGGAGGACAGGATAAAGCGGTTGACCTTGTGCTGCACGGCCTGCTCCAGTAAGTTGGCGCCGGCCACCAGATTATCCCGCAGATACTTGAGCGGCTGCTGCATGCTCTCGCCCACCAGCGTGAACGACGCGAAGTGCAGGATGCCGTCCAGGCCGGGGTGCTCGCGGAACAGGCGCGCCACCGCGTCGGGATCGCGCAGGTCGCCTTCCACAAACGCCGCGCCGGCCGGCACCGCCGCCGCGTGGCCCTGGTACAGACTGTCAAAGACCACCACGGCGTGGCCGGCCTTGAGAAGTTCGGCGGAAACCACGCTGCCGATATAGCCGGCGCCGCCGGTGACCAAAACTTTCACGAGAGGCCTCCTGAATTGATGAATGTCGCGCCACATTATAGGCGAGGCCGGCGCGGGCGGTGCTAGGAAGGATGTCCCTGTCGCGCCCGGCCGCGGCGTTGGACCGCTTCCAGGTGGTGTACACTACCGGCGCCCCCGGTTTACCTAGCGCTTGGAGCCGCCGCGCCGGCCGCCAGGCAAGGAGCGCCCATGCCGTATCAGTTGCGCCGCGCCGCCGTCATCGGCGCCGGCACCATGGGCGGCGGCATCGCCGCCCTCATCGCCAGTTGCGGTATCCCGGTCGTTTTGCTGGATGTGCCGCCCACGGAATTGACGCCGGAAGAAGCCGCGCACGGCCTCACCCTGCAAGCCCGCCCGGTCCGCAACCGGATCGTCACCCAGCTCTGGGAGCGCCAAGTCAAGGCCCGCGCCCTGTATGCGGCCGAGGCCGCCGGCCGCGTCACGCTCGGCAACACCGAGGACGATCTGAACCTGGTGACCGACTGCGACTGGATCGTGGAGGTCATTGTCGAACAGCCCGGCCCCAAACAGGCGCTGTTTGCGAAGCTGGACGCTCTGCGGCACCCGGCCGCCATTGTCTCCAGCAACACGTCGGGTATCCCCGTCCACACCCTGGCCGCCGGCCGCAGCCTCGGCTTCCGCCGGCACTTCCTGGGCACGCACTTCTTCAACCCGCCGCGCCTGATGAAACTGCTGGAAGTCATCCCCGGCGCGGACACCGCGCCGGAAGTGGTGGACTTCGTGCGCCAGGCGGCGGCCCGGCTGGGCAAGGTGCCGGTGCTGTGCAAGGATCGGCCGAACTTCATCGCCAACCGCATCGGCGTGTACCTGATGCTGATGCGGATGCAGTATGCGGCCGCGCACGGCTACACCGTGGAAGAGGTGGACGCGCTCACCGGCCCGCTCATCGGCAGCCCCAAGACCGCCACCTTCCGGCTCTCGGATCTGGTGGGTCTGGATGTCACCGCGCACGTCACCCGCAACTTATACGAACTGCTGCCGGACGATGAGGATCGCGCGGTCTTTAAACTGCCGCCGGCCCTCGCGCAGATGCTGGCCGCCCAGCGCCTGGGCAATAAGACCGGCGCCGGCTTCTACAAAGCCGTGAAGGGCGCCGGCGGCGAGCGCGCGTTTCAGCCGCTGGATCTGGTCAGGGGTGAATACGGTGCGCCGCAGAAGCCGCGGCTCGAACTGTACGCGCGCGTCAACAAGATCGCGGACCTGGGGGAGCGCCTGCGCGCCATCTTCAGCGCCGACGAGAACGACCGGGCGGTGAAGTACCTGCTCGACACCACCCTGCCGGTGCTGGCCTATGCCGCGCGGCGCGTGCCCGAGATCAGCGAGTCGCCGGCCGATGTGGACACGGCCATGCGTCTGGGCTACAACCTGGAAATGGGTCCGTTTGAGATGTGGGACGCGCTGGGTTTGCGCGCCACGGCCGAGCGGATGACGGCGCGCGGCCTGAGCGTGCCGGCCTGGGTGGCCACCCTGCTGGCGCAGGGGCACCAGCACTTCTATCGCCGCGAGGGCGGCCAGGCGGTGGCCGTTTATCAGCCGGGGCCAGGCGCCTATATCGCGCTGGAACGGCCGGCGAATGTCCTGGTGCTGCGGCCCCTGCACGGCACCCCGCGGGAGCTTAAACGCAACGCCTCGGCCAGCCTGTTGGATTTGGGCGACGGGGTGCTGGGGCTGGAGTTCCACAGCAAGGCCAACGCCCTGGACGCCGAGAGCGTGGCACAAGGCTATGCCGCGCTGGAGGCGCTGGATCAGCCGGAGTGGGCGGGCCTGGTGATCGGCAACCAGGGCGCGCAGTTTTCGGTGGGCGCCAATCTCATGCTGCTTGGCCAGGCCGCGCAGGTCGGCCAGTTGGCGCCGGTGGAGGCGCTGGTCCGGCAGCTGCAAGAGCTGACCGTGCTGCTGCGCTACTCGGCCAAGCCGGTGGTGACCGCGCCCTTTGGCCGGACGCTGGCGGGGGGGTGTGAGGTGGCCCTGGCCGGCGCGCGGATGGTGGCCGCGGCCGAGACCTATCTGGGTTTGGTGGAATT
>JAGOBN010000477.1 GCA_017999235.1 Anaerolineales bacterium
CGCCCAGACCACGCGGTCCTCGCCCGGCACCGGATGTTCGATGACGACGATGTTCTTCCAGCCGGCGCTGACCCAGCGCGCCCAGACTACGATCCCGTAGCCAATGCTGTAGACCGGCGCATCCTTATCCGCGATGACGCCGCCGGTGAGGTTGAGATCCGCGCCGGTGTGGATGGCCCAGCGGTTGCCCAGCCAATAGCGTGAGCCGAGCGGGTTGGCGTCGAACCACTCGCCGGCCCACAGGGTGTAACCGCCCGCCGTGCGCCGGCCGTCGGCCAGCGCGCCCTGCCGCTCGGCCTCGGTTCCCACCGGCGCATCCAGGCTGACCGCCGCGGCCGGGGCCACGGCGCCGGCCGCCCCCACCGGCCGCCAGCGGAGCGCGCCAAACGCGATCTCGGATTGGCCGCCCGGCCGCCCGGCCGGGTCCTGGAAGGTGATGTCGGCCATGTTCACGCGGCCGGCGTCCCCGCGCGTGGGGTCGAGATCGAACTGCGTCACCGTGACGGCGCCCGGCACGCCGTTGACGATGTTGCTTTGCAGCGGCACCCACTGGTTGTGGTATTGGGCCTGGTTGACGATCACCGTGGTCTCGCGCCGCTGGCCGTTGGGATAATCCACCACAAAGTAGTGGGCGTCCGGCGTGGTGGCGTGCTGATCCGGGATATAGGCTTCGATCACGTACTTCCCCCGCCCGATGAGGCGCGGTGCGTAAGCCACATACAGGCGTTGGGCGTTGAAGGTGGCGGCGCGGTAGGCAAACGGCCGGCCGTTAGCGTCCAGGGCCGCGGACCAGCCGGGCGCGAGCGCGGCGGGATCGTCGTAGTAGTTCAGGCTGAATTCGCCCGTGCGCTCGTTATCGGGATCCACAATCGTCGTCAACGGCGGCGCATCCGGCGGCAGCGGCGGCCGGCCGACGATGACGGGCGGCGGGGTCGGCGCCGGCGGAGGCGGCGCGCCCACCGGCAGCGTGACCTTGGCCACTTCCGGCAGATCGCCCGGCCCCAGGCCCTCATCCGGCAGGTTCAGGCCTTCGCCGTAGCGGTACCAGGACAGCCCGCGCGCGCTGAAGCTGTTGATGGCCAGCGCGGCCGTCACCGGGATATCGCTGGCCGGATACAGGCCAATCGTGCCGCCCGGCGAATAGCCTTGCAGCATCGGGTACACGGCCTTGCCCCACCGGCCGATGGCGTTGTAACAGTTGGTGAGCGCGGTCTGGGCGCTGACGCCAAAGTGGTAGTGATAAACCATCGGGTGCAGGCTGTCGATCTCCGGGAACCACACGCTCTGTACCCACAACTGCGTCGGCCGCTGGCCGCGATAGTCAAAGATCAGGCCGATGTGGAAATCCGGCCCCAGCCGCTGGCGCAGGCCGGCCGCCAGCTGCTGGGCTGCGGTCCGGTCCCCCACAAAGTAGGCCGGCCCCTGCTCCAGATCCAGCAGCAGCGACTTCACGCCAGCCACCTGGCAGATTTCGACAAAGCGGTTGATCTCCGATTGCACGGTGACGCCGCGCACCACGCCCCAGACGTGGCACTCCAGGCCGCGCGAGCCGAGGGTGTCCACCCAGCGCTGCACATCGGCGGTGGAGCTGATGGCCAGGTTCGGCTTGCTGGAGTCGAACGCGCCCTGCCAGCCGGCGCCGTTGTTGGTTTTGACCAACAGGCCGGTGACGTTGGGGGCGCCGGTGCGGATGTTATCCGCCAGCTGGGCGATGGTGCTCTCCCCCACCGAGGCCGGCGACCAGTACACCAGCGACAGCCGGCCATCATAGAAAGTCGGGTTGCCCATGCATGCTCCTGACCGGGCCGCGCCGGGCGGCCCGTTACCAAAGTGTAACCTGAACGAGGACGCGCGGTAACGCATCCGGGGTAGGCTGGGATTAGAATCGGACCAGCCAGCGCAGGTGACGTTCTGGCGTTGGCCGGCCACCCCCCCCAGGCAGATGCAAACCTCGTGCCGCCGGGCGTGGCCGGCTTGAGGCAACTTTATGCAACGCTTATTTGGGTTTAGTCTGGTCACGGCGCTCCTGTTGACGGCCTGCGGCGGGCCGGCGCCAATCCTGACCCAGCTCGCGCCGCGGACCCCCGTCCCGACTTGGAGTCTGCCCTTCGGGCCAAGCGCCACGCCCGGGCCCAGCCCCCTGCCCGCCGGCGAGAATACCGGCAGCGCGCCCACGACGCCCGCCGGGGCGCCGGAGGCCGGCACACCCACCCCGACCGCGCGGCCGGGCATTGACCCAACTCTAGGGGCGGCCACCCCCGACCCCTTCAGCCCGCCCTCCACGCCGATCCCGGAGCCCATGCCGCAGCTCTTTCTGGATCAGGACGTCGTCAACATCCTGCTTCTCGGCCGGGATACAGCGCGCGACTCCGCCAGCTACCGCACCGACGTCATGATCATCGTCTCGGTGAATAAGGCCGCCAACGCGGTGACCCTGCTCACCCTGCCGCGCGATCTGTTCGTCTACATCCCCGGCTGGACCATGAACCGCCTCAACACGGCTTCCGGCCACGGCGATGCCATCGGCTACCCGGGCGGCGGCGTGGCGCTGCTGGAGCAGACCATCCTCTACAACCTCGGCATCCCGCTCCACGGCTGGGCGCGCATCGATTTTTCCGGCTTCAAGCAGGTCATCGATCTGCTGGGCGGCGTAGACGTGCCGGTCAGCTGCGCCATGCAGGATTGGCGGCTGAAGGACCCGTACGATCCCGCCGTCGATGTCCAGAACGCCGACAACTGGGCGCTCTACACCGTGGAGCCGGGCGTGCAGCACATGGACGGCGATCTGGCGCTCTGGTATGCGCGCTCGCGCAAACGCAGCAGCGATTTTGACCGGTCGCGCCGGCAGCACCAGGTGCTGCGCGCCATGCTGGATCAGGGCCTGCGGCTTAACATGCTGCCCAAGGCGCCGGAGCTGTATCAGCAGTATGTCCAGATTGTGGACACCGATCTGGGGATCGGCGATGTGCTGCAATTTGTGCCGCTGGCCGCGAATCTCGATAAGGCCCGCATCAAGAGCCGCTTCCTGGGCCGCGCCGAGGTGTGGAGTTGGACCACGCCGGCCGGCGCCGCCGTCTTGCTGCCGGACCGCGCCGCCATTACCGCCTTGCTGGCCGAGGCCTTCGCGCCGCCGCCGGCCAACACCCTGGCGCGCTCCGGGCCGGCGGTGGAGGTGTGGAACGGCACGCCGAACACCGCCTGGGCGGCGCTGGCCGTGGACAACCTCAACTGGGCCGGGCAGGCGCCGGTGCTGGGCGCCGCCGACCGCGCCGACTATCCGCGCACCCAGCTGTACGATTTCACCGTCAGCCCCAAGGGTTCGGTGCGCGCCGAGCTGCAGCGGCTCTTTAGTTTGGGCGACGGCGACGTGATCGCGGCGCCCGACGCGAACGCGCCCTACCCGTACCGCGTGGTGCTGGGCGCCGATTACAACACCTGCGTCCAACCGCCGCAGGTGATCCACGCCACGCCCACCCCGGGCCCGGTGACCGGCGCCGGCTCCGCGCCTACAGACATCGTCCACGCCGCGCGCGTGCTGGAGCCGCCGCCCCAGGTGGACGGCGACCTGAGCGAATGGGCCATGCTCGTCTACCCGGCCGCCGAACCGGAATTTGGCCGCGCCGCCTGGCGCGGGCCGGAGGATCTCTCCGGCTCCTGGAACATCGCCTGGGACGACCTGTATCTCTATCTGGCCCTGAAGGTGCGCGATGACGTCCTGGTGCCGCCGATCCTAGACACCCCCAGCGGCTCCGCCGCTGGCCAGGGTGCGGCCGGCGAGGCGCTGTTCAAGGGCGATACGCTGGAACTTTGGCTGAGCGTGAATCCCGGCCAGCGCGGCGAAACACTCAGCGAGCGGGAATTCCAGCTGGGGCTCTCGGCGGGAGATGTCGCCGGCGGGACCACCGCACCAGAAGCATATCTGTGGCAGCCCAAGAACTTCGCCGGGCGGGTGCAGGATGTCCGCCTGGCCGCGCGCCGGGTGGACGGCGGCTATGCCCTGGAGGCCGCCATCCCCTGGTCGGTCTTCCGGTTGACGCCGTTCACCAATGAGGGCTTTGGCTTTGCGCTGGCGCTGAATGACGACGACACCCTCGGCTCCGCGGAGCAAGAGACCCAGACCGTAAGCGTCAAGGGCGCCCGCCTGGCCGATCCGCGCACCTGGGGCGTGCTGACGCTCGACCCGGCGCCGGGGCC
>JAGOBN010000478.1 GCA_017999235.1 Anaerolineales bacterium
CCCGTTGACGCCCCCCCGCCGGTTGTGGCCCCCCGACCGATAGCACCGCCCCCGCCGGAAACGGCGCCACTGGCCGAAGCCGCGTCCCAACCCGCCGCGGTCGCGGCCGAGCGCCGCGCGCCAGCGCCGGCCGCCCCGCTCCAATCAGATAATCCGCCCGCGCCAGCGGCCCCCTTCCCGCCGTTAAGCGAGGTCGCCCGCACGTATTGGCGCCCGATCGCGCTCCAGGCGTTTGGGTGGGCCGTGGCCATGGCCGCCCTGGCCTGGATCAATTGGCAGCTCTACAACTCCGGCGCCGACGCCAGCGCGTACTGGCTGGGCGCGGCGGCCGGCGGCCTGATCGGCGGCGGCGCCGTCTGGCTGGCGTTGCGCGGGCGCGTCACCGCTGACGCACGGACGGCCGCCTGGATTGGCGGGAGTTGGGTGGCGGCGGTCTGGGCGGCGGTCTGGGTCAGCCAGGCCCTGCAGTCGGAGTGGGGGATCGATGAGGCGAATGCCGCCGGGGCTGCAGTGGGCGGCGCACTCGGCGGCTTGGCGATGGCGGTGGGTTTGGCGCGCTTCAAGTGGGTGCCGCGCGGTGAGCCGCCCGTCTGGGTCTTCGCGGGCTGGGCCGGGGGCTGGCTGCTGGCCGCCTTCCTCGGTCTGAATGTCGTTAATGCCTTCGGCGATGACCCCGGCATCGGCGCCAAGCACCTCATCCTGCAATGGCTGCCGCTCGACTTAGAAACCGCCCTCGCCCTCGGCGAAGCCCTGGTCACACTCTGTTTCGGCGCCGCTTACAGCCTGGCCGGCGCGGTGGGCGGCGGGCTTATGCTGTGGCAGATCGACCGGGCGCGGACTCCGTCTGAGCACAATACGCAATGATCGCCTGGGCGTCCGCCAGCGGGTCTTCCGCGAACGGCAGGGTATGGTCAAGATCTACCACGGTCGTCAACCGGGCCGCGGCCGCGCGCAGGGGCATGGGGAGCGCCGGGTCCGCCTGCAGCCGGGTTAGCGCCGCCAGCGCATCACCGCCCCAGCCCGCGCCAGTCTGCCGTTGATAGTAGGCGCGCGCCGCCCAGCCGGCCGCCCGGCGGGCGCCCACCCGCGCCCGGCCCGCGCGGCCCGCCCCTTGAGCTGCGCGGGCCTTTTCCAACTCGGCGGCGATCACCGGGTCCACTGCGGGCCTAGCTCTCCCGCTGCCGCAAAAACCACTTGGTGATTTCTTCGCTGACCGCCGGGATAAGCGCCAACCCCACGACGACGGCCCACTCCGTCCCTTCCAGGAAGTGCGTGTTGAAGATCGGCTGCAGGAAGGGGACGTTGACCACCAGCAGCAGCAGCCCCAGCGACAGACCGACGGCATATTGCATGTAACGGTTGGAGAACACGCCCAGCCGGAACAGCGATACGCGCTCCGAGCGCACCGTATAGGCCCGGAAGAGCTCGCTCAGCGACAGCGTCACAAACGCCATGGTCTCCGCCGTCTGCACATCCACGCCGGCCCAATCCACCTGCAGGAGGTGCAGCAGGGGGTTGACGCCGGCCGGGAGCGCCGCTTCCAGATGCCAGAGCAGGCCCAGCACAAAGGCGCTCAGGGTCGCCCCGGTTTGGGCCAGCATCTGTACCCCAATGCCCAGCCGCATGGATCCATTGACGATCGGCTCTTCCCTGGGGCGGGGCGGGCGCTGCATCACATCCGGGTCGCCCTTCTCCATCGCCAACGCCAGGGCCGGCGCGCCGTCCGTGATCAGGTTCAGCCAGAGCAATTGGATGGCCGTCAGCGGCGAGGGCAGGCCGGCCAGGGTGGCCAGGAAGATGATCATGATCTCGGCCACGTTGGACGAGAGCAGGAAGAACACGAACTTGCGGATATTGCTGTAGATGATCCGCCCTTGTTCCACGGCCGCCACAATGCTGGCGAAGTTGTCGTCGGTCAGCACCATGTCCGCCGACTCTTTGGCCACGTCGGTGCCGGTGATGCCCATCGCCACGCCGATATCGGAGCGCTTGAGCGCCGGCGCGTCGTTGACGCCGTCGCCCGTCATCGCCGCCACCGCCCCGGTCTTGCGCAGCGCCTCCACAATCAGCACCTTGTGCTGCGGCGAGACCCGGGCGAAGACATCGGTCTCCCGCACGGCCTGCAGCAGTTCCGGCTCGCTCAGCTTATCCAGCGCCGCCCCCGGCAGCACCTTGCCGCCCGGCCGCAGCAGGCCGATCATCTGGGCGATGGCCTTGGCGGTGTCCGGGTAGTCGCCGGTGATCATCACGGTGCGGATCCCGGCCTCGCGCGCGTGTTGAATAGCCGGCTTCACTTCCGGCCGGGCCGGATCGATCATGCCGATCAGGCCCACCAAGGTCAGGCCTTTCTCGGTGGTCTCCGGCGTCAGCGGCTCGGGGCGCTGCTCCCAGCCGCGGTAAGCCACCGCCAGCACCCGCAGGGCGTCGCTGGCAAAGGTGCTGTTGGCCTCGGCGATGGCCTCCCGCATGGCATCCGTCAGCGGCGCCGGCTCATCATGCAGCCGCTGGAAATGGGTGCAGGCCGCCAGCACCACGTCCGGCGCGCCCTTCACGCACAGCACATACCCCGGCGCCCGGTCGGGCTTGTTGAAGGGGCTGAACTGGGGCAGCGGCGACTTCACCGCGTGCAGGGTGCTCATGGTCTTGCGCGCCGAATCAAACGGGTTCTCGGCTATGCGCGGGAACGCCGTTTCTATTTCGGCGCGCCACAGGCCGGCCTTGGCGGCCGCCACCACCAGCGCGCCTTCGGTCGGATCGCCCACCATGCGATACGTCGCCGTGCCGGCCGTGGCCGGCGTGTCCACCCCCGCCGCCGCGCCGCCCTCGCTGCCGGAGCGCTCCAGGATGGCGTCGTTGGCCAGCAGGCCCGCCCACAGCACCGTTGTCACCGCCGGATGCCGGGAGAAATCCAGCTTGTCGCCCTGGTGGATAAACCGGCCTTCCGGCTTGTAGCCGTCGCCCGTGATCTCAAAGGTCTCGCTGTCGCACCACAGCCGCACGGCCGTCATCTCGTTTTGGGTCAGGGTGCCGGTCTTGTCCGAGCAGATCACCGACGCCGAGCCCAGCGTCTCCACGGAGGCCAGCCGGCGGATGAGGGCGTGGCGCTTGACCATCTCGCGCATCCCCAGCGCCAGGGTGATGGTGACCACCGCTGGCAGGCCCTCCGGCACCGCCGCAATCGCCAGGCTGACGGCAATGATGAAGATTTCCGTGATATGGGCCTGATCAGCCTGCAGATACGCCAGCAGACCGCCGTCCGGCGCCCACAGCCGGGCCAGGTCGGTCTGGTTGAACAGCGCCACCACAAACACCACGGCCACCACGATCAGCGACGCGATGCTTAGTGAGCGGCCCAGCTCGTCCAGGCGCTTCTGGAGCGGCGTCTCTTCTTCCTCCACGGCCGAGAGCATCTGGGCGATCAGGCCGATTTGGGTGTTGAGGGCTGTGGCCACCACCACGCCGGTGCCGCGCCCGTAAGAAACCACCGTCCCCATAAAAGCCGTGTTCTTGCGGTCGCCCAGCGGGATTTCGCGCTCCAGCACCAGGGCCGCGCGCTTTTCCACCGGCACCGATTCGCCGGTCAGCGTCGCCTCCTCGATGCGCAGATTGACGCTCTCCGTCAAGCGCACATCGGCCGGCACAAAATTGCCGGCCTCCAGCAGCACCACGTCGCCGGGGACCAGGTCGCGCGCAGGGACGTTAATGCGCGAGCCGTCGCGGATCACGCGCGCGTCCGGCGCCGCCAGTTTCTTCAGCGCCGCCAGCGACGCCTCGGCGCGCGATTCCTGGATCACGCCGATGACGCCGTTTAGAATGACAATGGCAATGATGGCGACCGCCTCCACCGCGTCGCCCAAGGCGAAGGAGATGGCGCTGGCGATGATCAACAGGATCACCACGAAGCTTTTGAGTTGATCCACCACCAGCCGCCAAAACGGCGTCGGCGGCTTTTCCCGCAGTTCGTTATAGCCGTACTGCGCCAGCCGCTGTTGCGCTTCGGCCGAGGATAAGCCGTGGTCATCCCGGGTTGCCAATTGATCCAAAACCGCCGCGACCGTCTGACTATGCCAGGCTTCTTCGGGCGCTGGCGGGGGGGGAGGGGTTGCTTCCGTCATAAGACTCCTAGGGTGAATAGAGATGGATTATAGCGACGCGCCCAAACACCGCCAATGACCTC
>JAGOBN010000479.1 GCA_017999235.1 Anaerolineales bacterium
GGCGCAGATCGCCATTGATGCCCACCCGCGCCGCCACCTTGGCGATCTGGCCCTGGGCGGCCTCGAACATCTCGGTCTCGTCCTTGACGAACACAAACCCGCGCGAGATCAGCTCCGGTTTGTCCACCAGCTGGCCGCCGGCGCCCAGGCGCAGATTGGCGATGACCATGCCGCTCTCGGCCAAGCTTTCGCGCTCGCGCATCACGCTCGGGCCGATATCGCCCACGCCGGTGCCGTCCACGAAGACATAGCCGCCCGGCACGCGCTCGCCGACCGTCATCTGCTCATTCTGAAATTCCAGCACGGTGCCGTTCTCCACCACCGAGACATTCTCAGACGCCACGCCCACCTCGCGCGCCAGGGCGGCGTGCTGATGCAAGTGCCGCAGTTCGCCGTGGATGGGGACAAAGAACTTGGGCTTCACCAGATGCAGCAGGAGCTTCATCTCTTCCTGGCTGGCGTGGCCGCTGACGTGCACTGACGCGATCGGGTCGTAGATGACGTGCGCGCCGCGCTGCAGGAGTTTGTTGATGGTGCGGTGGACCATCTCCTCATTGCCGGGGATGGGGTGGGACGAGAGCACCACGGTGTCGTCGGGCTGCAGATCAAACTGGCGGTTGCGGCCTTCCGAGAGCCGGCTGAGGATGGAGGAGGGTTCGCCCTGCGTGCCGGTGGTCATGATGACCACCTTTCGGGCGGGCAGGCGCAGCGCCTCGTCGGTGGACACAATCAGGCCGTCCGGCACTTCCAGATAGCCGAGCTTCTGGGCCATGCGCGCGTTCTCGACCATGCTGGCGCCGACCAGCGCCATCTTGCGGCCGTGCTTTTCGGCCGCGTTGGCCACCTGCTGGATGCGCGAGATCAGCGACGCGAAGGTGGCGATGATGATGCGGCCGGAGGCCTCGCGGAAGACGGCGTCGAAGGCCGGGTCGATCACGGCCTCCGACGGCGTCCAGCCGGCCTTGTCGGCGTTGGTGGAGTCCGCGAACAGCGCCAGCACGCCGCGGCCCGCGAACTCGGCCAGCTTGGCGTAATCGGTGGGCCAGCCGTCCACGGGCGTGTGGTCGAACTTGAAATCGCCCGAGTGGACGATCAGGCCGGCCGGCGTGGTGATGCCCAGGCCGACGCCGTCGGGGATCGAATGGCAGACGTGGAAGAACTCCACCCCGAACGGGCCGATGTTGGTGCGGTCGCCGGCGTGGATGGTGTTCAGCGATACTTTGTCATACAGCTTGGCCTCGCGCAGTTTGACTTCCAGCAGGCCGCGCGTGAGCGGGGTGGCGTACAGCGGCGCGTTAAACTCGCTCATCACGTGCTTGATGGCGCCGGTATGGTCCTCATGCCCGTGCGTGATGATGATGCCGCGCACCAGGTCCTTTTTATCGAGCAGCGACCGGAAATCCGGGATGATGTAGTCGATGCCGAGCATGTCGTTCTCGGGAAACATCAGCCCGGCGTCGATGATCAGGGCGTTGCCGCCGTATTCGACGTACATCATGTTTTTGCCGATTTCGCCCAGCCCGCCGATGGGGATGACGCGAAGTTTTTGAGACATAGGCCGGTGCCTTTCTGAAGGGTGGAGCCCCCGCTGCGCCCGGGACAGTCCGCCGCCGGGCAATGAATTGACCTCAAATGAGTTTAACACAAAAGACCCCGCCGGGCGGGGCTGAGCGGGGCGGACGGTTAGGCCGGCGCCTCAGTTGAGGCGGGTGACTTGAGCGGCTTGGGGGCCGCGGAAGGAGTCTTGGAGCGTGAACTCCACTTGTTCGCCTTCGCGCAGATTCTGCACGCCAATGTTGGCTATGGCCGTGTAGTGGACAAAGACATCCTGGCCTTGCGCCTGGATGTAACCGTAACCTTTGGAGCCGTCGAACCAGCGGACGACTCCCTTAACTCGTTGTGACATACGCAGCAAACTCCGGAAGAGGAATACGTGAATGTTATCACATTCCGGCTGGGCGGCTCAGGTAAATCTTGCTCACGACCGACCCTCATGCTATAATCTCGCCACAATTTAGTCTGGGCAATTAGCTCAGTTGGTCAGAGCGCACGGTTCACATCCGTGAGGTCGTAGGTTCGAGCCCTATATTGCCCACTACCGCTTACACGGGTACCTGCCTCAGGTACCCGTGCCGCTTTAAGGGGGCTAAGCGCTGCCTGATTGGATTCCTCGTCCCCGCCCTGCCCCGCGTCGCCGCCGAGTTGGCCGCCACCTTCTCAGGCGGGGCTGCCGACCGGGCGCTATAGGCGGCTAAGCAGGCCGGCCATCAGCGGAAGTCCCTCGATGGGCAGATTATGGACGAAAGTCCCTGCCGCCACCCCGGACTAATGGCGGTCTTGCGCAATAACTAAATCCGGATTTAAATAGTATTAATTTCCAGCTTATCTCAGTTTTCATGTGAATCACCCACCTGTCCCGCGCCCGTCGGCCTCTTCCCTGGCCCGCCTCATGCGACGCTGGCGATGGGTGGTTTTAATTATCGGCCTCGGAGTGGCCTTGAGCCTGGGGGGCCTTGGATCTAATCCCGCAGACGCCGCCGGGCTGGCGCAGCTGATCGCTGGGACGGCGTTGACCCCGGCGGCTTCCTGGTTATTGCTGACTTGGCTGGCGCGGGAAGCGGAGCGGCGCACGTCTCAACAGGAAATCCAGGAGATCCGGCGCCGCTTTATGCATGACCTGGCGCAATGCTCCGAGTGGGAGGACGTGGCCCAGTTCCTGGTGCGGGCGCCGGCGGATTGGTGGCCGGTGGAGCAAGCGACCCTCTATATATTTGATGTGGCCGCGATGCGCTTGTGTCCAGCGCAGACCTGGCGCCGTGACGCCAGCGCGCCGGCCGTGATCCAGCACGACCGGCTGTGTCTGACCTGCCGTCTGCCGCGGCTGCGCCACGTCTCGCACTGTGAATACCAATCCCTCGCCCCCTCCAGCCGCGCCTGGGACGATCACTGCGTGCCGTTGGCGCACGACAGCTTGCTGGTCGGATTGCTGCGGCTGGGCTGCCCCGCCGGCCAGCCCCTCCCCGGAGAAGTGCAGGACCTGTTGACGTCGCTGGCGCCGGAGATGACCCTGGCCCTAGTGCGCGGCTGGGGCCAGCGCGGCCAGATGGCGCAGGCGCGCACGGCCGCGCAAACCTACGAGCGACGGGAAATCGCCCAGATGCTGCACAACTCTCTCGCGCACCAAGTGGGCTACCTGCACCTGAGCCTGGAGCAGCTGGCCGGCGATGACCGGGTGCAAGCCTGGGCCGATATCGCCGATGAAATCCAGCATATGCGCGATGTCTCCGGCGAAGCCTACGGCCGCATCCGGGATACGCTGGCCTTTTTGCGCTCCCAAGAGCAAGCCGATCTGACCGGGGCCATAGCCGAATTGGTGAAGACCGCGGCGCGGGAGGCCGGCCTAGAAGTGGTGGTCACCTCGCAGGGCGAGCCGCGCCCGCTGCCGCCGCAAATGAGCCACAAGGTTTTCCGCTTGATGCAGGAAGGCGTGAACAATGCCGTGAAGCACGCCCGCGCCCGGCGGGCCGAACTGCAGCTGGGATGGCAGTCCGATGGACTGGAACTGTGCGTGGCCGACGATGGCGTGGGTTTTGCGCCGGCCGCGGTGGCGCCGGACGGCCACTACGGTCTGGCGATGCTGCGCGAGACGGTGAATGATTTGGGCGGGCGATTGCAGATTGAGAGCGCGCCTGGCCGGGGGACCCGGCTGGTCTTTACCGTGCCCTTGACGGCCTCCGCCGCGTAAGCGGCCCCCCGCCGGGGCCGGCCCGCGCGAGGGGGAGAGGCGCGCTGACCCTGAGCTTGGCCGCCGGGATTGAAAGGGTGGTTGCGCCGTGCATGTCCTGGATCTGACAGCCCTAACCCTGGATCTTTTGCTGGTCGGCGCCGCCGTGCTGGCCTTCCTGGCCCGGCCCCGCGTCGGCGGTGAGATGGCGCGCGGCCTGCGGGTATTGATGGCCGGGGTCATCGTCCTGGGACTGGCGCACCTGGTGGAGACGGGCTTGTTTGAATTGATGGATCTGACCGCCCGCGTTAATGAGGTGGTCCACCGCGGGATTGTCGGCGCCGGCTTTATCATGGTCATCTGGGGCTTCGCGATCATGAAGCGGGCTTTTGATCGGTAAGAACCGGGCATGAGCGCCTCCCCGCCGGAC
>JAGOBN010000482.1 GCA_017999235.1 Anaerolineales bacterium
TGCGCGCGATCTCGAGCATCACTTCCGCCGGCAGCGGCCGGAAGATCTCGGCCTGATCCAGCAGGCTCAGCCGGTGCAGGGTGTTGGCGGCGCCCTCATCCTCGCCGCGCAGACAGATGTGCCGCCACAGACGCAGATCGGTTTCGGTGGGGAGATGGCTGAGCAAGGACAGCTCCGGCGCCAGGGCGTCGGCGATCAGATGCGGGAACAGCCGGCGCAGGGCCGGCGGCGCCAGCTGCGCCAGGTAGATCAGCGTGTCGGATTCCTTCTCGCGCCCGATCCAGTTTTCCAGCAGGGGGCCGGCTTCGCGCTTGATCTGCTCGCGCTGGGCTGGCGCCAAGAGGGCCGTGGTCTGCAGCTTCTGCAGGAGCAGCGCCCGGTAGCGCTTGTAAAAGTAGCGGCTGCCGGGGGCGGAGAGCGGCTGGGCGGCGCGGTGGGCTTTGAAGCACGCCAGAAGCGCGGCCTCGGGCGGGTCGGGGTCGGCGGCGGACACCAGCGGCAGCAGCGGCGCGCGCTGCTGGAGGTGGACGCGCGCGAACTCCTCCACATACTGGGTCTCGCGCCCGGTCAGCGCCAGATACAGCCAGCCGACGTGATAGTAAATGTACCGGAGCGCATCCGTGGCGTAATCGTCGTTGATCTCGTCGATGATGTCGGCGCGCTGCTCCAGGCGCTCCAGAACCTCCGGCGAGAGCTGGCCGGCGCCTTTGAGGATGTCTTCCGGTCGGACGGCGAAGATCTTCTGCACCAGCTCGATATCGCCCACGGCGGTGTCGCCCAATTGGCCGGAGACGTTGAGGGCGTACAGGATGTTGTGATATGAGTCGGCCGCGATGTTCTTGGACTGCATCTGCGCGGCCAAGCCGGCGATGGCGCGCGGCAAAACCCGGCGCGCAAAGGCCTTGTCGTCCGGCGAGAGGCGGTGCTTGGTGACGGCCACCGCCAGTTGGTTGGCCACCTGCTCCTCATGCCAGAGGTTGTCCGCCATGAACTTGCCGGCGCGATGGCGGAAGTGATGGGCCAGTTCATGGGCAATGACGTGCGGGATAAGCAGGTAGAAGAGCTGCCACAGATCGCTCTGGGTCTCGCACTTCAGCAGGGAGCGCAGGAAAAGCAGATGGAGCTTGCCCACCGGCTCGGCCAGATTGGGGACCGACATGTAGATCTGCCGGTCTTTCATATCGTAGTAACACAGCACGCCGCCGCCCTGGCGCAGTTCCAGGTCCGGATCCACCGCCAGCCCGTACTGGGCGAACTCATCCAGAAAATTGTGGAAGCACAACTGGGCGTAGGCGAACAAGCCGGGGTCAGTCAGGATCTCGGTCATATTAGGGCAGAACAGCCGCCAGCCGCGCCAGAGCCGTCAGCCCGGGCGTCACCTCGGCGGCCTGCTGCTCCAGCCGGATGGCGCGCTCATCCAGATACGCCAGCAGCGGCGGGCTGTGTAAGGGCACGGCCAGGGCGCGGGCCTCGGCCAGCCGGGTCTGTAAGCGCGCCAACCCCCACTGAAAACCTTCCCGCGCCACCCAGGCGGCGGCCGGCTCAGCGGCGCGCTTGCGGCGGCCGGCCTCCCAGAGGAAATACGTGGGCGCCCCCAGCCGCAGGTCGCGGCTCCAATCAAATACGTCATTAAAAAGCTGGTGCCAGGCGCCGAACGCGTCCACAAAGCGCGTCCAGGCGGGCAGCGCGGCCAGGCCGTGCGCGGCGTGGGCCACGGCCGCCAGGGGGATCAGGGCCGCGCCCACCTTCCGGCCGGCCCAGCGCTGGAAAGCGGCTTCGTCCACTTCGGTCAGCGCGCCGTCTTCCACCGTGACCTCGGCCGCGCGCGCCCAATGGCGGGTGAAGTCCGCCCAGAACGGATGGCCGGCGGAAAAAAAACGCTGATACGGCAGTTGGAAGTGGGCGTGAAACACGGCGGCGGCCGGCAGCAAGCCGCGTTCGGCTGCTGCCGGCTGATCCATGACGTTATCCAGCAGGCGGATGAAGTAGTAACCGTTAATGCTGGAAAACACCAGCTCCGCCTGAAAATCCGCCGGCAGCGGGGCGCGCAGCGTCTCAGCCAGCCAGCGCGGCAGCCGCAGCAGCGGAAAACTGATGGGGTTCTGGAAATACGCGGCCGGCGCGGCGCCGCCGGCCAGGGCGCGCGTCCAGGCGCGCAGGCGCGGCGCCAGGGCCGGCGTGGCCGCCCATTCGGCCTCCAGCCGCGTCAGGGCCGCGGCCACCAGTTCATCCAGGGCCGGATCGGCGTTCACGCGTCGGCCGGCACGCGCGCCAGCTCAGCGCTGGCGCCCAGCTGGGTGAAGATGGCGCGCGCCTGTGCATAGTGGCGGGCGCGCTCCGGGGCGTCGGCCGGGTACGCGCTGCCGAGCTCACGGTGGAGCAAGCCGGACCCGAAAGGCATGAGCAGCTTTTCGGCCTCAGCCAGGCCTTTATGCCAGGCCTGACGGGCCTGGGCCGGGCTGCCGGTCAGCCAGTGATAGCGTCCCTCCCACAACCAGAAGCGCGGCCAGCCAATGGGGAAAATGCTGGAGAACTTCCGCAGTCCTTGAATGGCTTGGCGCGCCGCGGCGCGCAGCGGCGATTTGGGGTCGCGCCGCCCGGCCGCCAACTCCGCCTCCCACAAGGTGAAGTAGACCTCGGCCACTCCAGAATAGCCGAGCAAGGAAGGATATGACGTGGGCGTAGTGCGAATAATCAACTGAGCCACTTGGTCAGCCGCTGACTGCGCCTCGGCCAGCCGGCCTTGGCCCAGGCGCGTGCTGGCGATGGCGCCATAGATGCTGATCTTCAACGGTTCATCCACAACTTCACGGCTGCTGGTGAACAACTCCTGAAGCTGGTCGGTGGTCCGCCCGGCAATTTCTGGCTGGCCCAGGGCCAGCGCGCAGAAAGTTTGCTCCATGAGCGCCCAGGCCTGATTGTCAATATCGGCGCGCTGGCTGGCGGAGGCGTAGAAGTCATCGGCCAACTGTTGGGCGTGCGAGAATTTGCCTTCGAAGTAATTGATCATCACCAGATTGGTCAGGCCGTCGTCCAGCCGGCGGCGGTCGCCCAGCCGCTGGGAGATATCGGTCACATCGTCGAACAGACCATGGGCGGTCGCCCATTGGCCCAGGCCGGCGTAGTACACGCCGGTGGCCATGGAAACCCAGGCCCGGGCGGAGAGGTTGTTCATGGGCCGGACCATTTCCAGCGCTTTGCGGCAGTAGCGCTGGGCCAGGCCGTGCAGGGGGATGAAGCCCAGGATGGCGCCCACCGGCGCGTAAGCGCGCGCCAGCTCCGGCGACGGGCCGGCCGCCTCGGCGACGTTCAGCGACCGGATGGCCGCGAACAGCGCGCGGACCGCGTCATTCGAGAAGAAATAAACCTCGGTCAGGCGCTCAAAGGTGCGGGAGGCCTCCAGCAGGGTGGGACGCTGTTCGGCCGGTGCACGCCCAATGTAGTACCCCGGAAAGAAGCGGTGCAGGGTTTGCTGGGCGATCTGGCCGAGCAGGCTGAGAATGGCCTGGCCGGTGGTGGCCGGCGTCCGTTGATTGAGCAGCGCCAGCCCCTGCTCCAGGTGGGCGCGGCCATCCTCGTATTGCGTGGCGTTGACGTAGGCTTCGCCCAGCCGGAGTTCCAAGCGGGCGCGCCGGCCGCGCTCCATTTCGGAGCCGGGCAGTCCCAACGCCTGGGAATAGAAGCGGATGGCTTCCTCGTTGGCGTAGCTTTCCAGCGCCTGATCGCCCGCTTTTTCCAGGTATCCGCGGGCTCGGTCGGGCGCCTCGGCGGTGAGCCAGTGGTGGGCCAGCAGCTCATAATACAAGGCCAGTTCGGGGCTGAAGGTGGTTTCGTACCACTCGGCCACGGCCTGATGCAGCTGCTTGCGCTGGGCAAAGAGCATCAGGTTGTAGGCCACGTCGCGCGTGATGAAGTGCTTGAAGAGGTAGGTGGGGTGCGGCTCGGGCGTTTCTCGAGTGGTCAGATCCAATCGGTCGAGCGCGGCCAGGTGCTCAGGGAGCGCGACCCGATCGACGGCCACCGGGTAGATATGCTGGAGCGCTTCCAGGCCGAAGCTGCGGCCGATGACGCTGGCCGCTTTCAAGGTTAATTGCTGCTGCGGCGGCAGGCGGTCTATGCGGCTGGTGATCAGGCCCTGTACTGTAT
>JAGOBN010000483.1 GCA_017999235.1 Anaerolineales bacterium
TCCCGGAATGCGCTGGTCTCGCCCCGGGGCTGAGCGGATGTTGGTCTTGCGTGCTGCGGTCATGAGCCAAACGTTCGACAAGCTCTGGGATCTGGCCAAGAATTGACCACCAGCCGCAAATACACCCAACACGCGGCGCCCCTTTTCCTGCGCCCTGAATTGGACTATAGTCGGCCCCGGAGGTTCCCCGTGACCACATCTCAACTTGATCAGCTTTGCGTCAACACCATCCGCTTTCTTTCCGCCGACGGCGTCCAGAACGCCAACTCCGGCCATCCCGGCCTGCCGATGGGGGCCGCGCCGTTGGCGTATGTGCTCTGGACGCGTTTCCTGCGCCACAATCCCAACAACCCGGGCTGGGCCGAGCGCGACCGGTTTGTGCTCTCAGCCGGCCACGGCTCCATGCTGCTGTATTCGCTCCTGCACCTCACCGGCTATCCGTTGGCGCTGGAGGACCTCAAGGCTTTCCGCCAGTGGGGCAGCCTGACCCCCGGCCATCCGGAGAACCATGTGACCGCCGGCGTGGAGACCACCACCGGCCCGCTGGGCCAGGGCCTCAGCAACGCGGTCGGTTTTGCCATGGCGGAGGCGCACCTGGCCGCGCGCTTCAACCGGCCCGGGCATGAGCTCATCAACCACCACACCTACGTCCTGGCCGGCGACGGCGACATGATGGAAGGCGTGACGTCGGAAGCCTGTTCGCTGGCCGGCCATCTGCGCCTCGGCAAGCTGATTGTGCTGTACGACGACAACCAGATCTCGCTGGCCGGCACCACCTCGCTGTCCTTCACCGAAGATGTGGCCCTGCGCTTCGCGGCCTATGGCTGGCAGGTCCAGCGCGTCAGCGACGGCAACGACCTGGCCGCGCTGGAGCGCGCCCTGCGGACCGCGCAAGACGTGACCGACCAGCCCTCCTTGATTGTGGTGCGGACCACCATCGGTTTTGGCGCCCCGCACAAGCAGGGCACGGCGGACGCGCACGGCTCGCCGCTCGGCCCGGATGAGCTGGCGGCCGCCAAGCACAACCTGGGCTGGCCCACGACCGAGATGTTCCACATCCCGGCCGAGGCGCGGGCCCACTTCCGCCAGGCCGTCGAGCGCGGCGGCAAATGGGAAGCGGACTGGCAGAAACGCTGGGCCGCGTATGAGCAGGCTTTCCCGGACCTGGCCGCGGAACTCAAGCGCCGGCTGGCCGGCGAACTGCCCGCCGATTGGGAGGCCGCGCTCCCCAGCTTCCCGGCGGATGCCAAGGGCCTGGCCACGCGCAAGGCCGGCGAGACGATCATGCAGGCGCTGGGCGCCCGGCTGCCGGAGCTCATCGGCGGCTCGGCCGACCTCAACCCGTCCACCTTCACGGTGCTCAAAGGCCAGGGCGATTTCCAAAGCCCGCTGTCCTCGGCCGAAGGCGCGCAAGGGGTCTCCGGCGGGCCGTGGGGCTATGAGGGCCGGAACGTGCATTTCGGCGTGCGTGAGCACGGCATGGGGTCGATCGTCAACGCCCTGACCCTGCACGGCGGCCTGATCGGCTATGGCAGCACCTTCCTGACCTTCCATGACTATATGCGGCCGGCGGTGCGCCTCTCGGCCATCATGCATCTCGGCAGCCTGTGGGTGTACACGCATGACAGCATCGGCGTGGGCGAGGACGGCCCCACCCATCAGCCGGTGGAGCACTTCGCGGCCCTGCGCTCGATCCCGGATCTGCTGTTCATCCGGCCGGCCGATGCCAACGAAGCCGCCTGGGCCTGGCGCGTGGCGATCGCCAACCGGCATCGCCCCACGGCGCTGGCGCTCACCCGCCAGAACGTCCCCACGTTGGACCGCGCCGTGTATGCCTCCGCCGAAGGCCTGCGGCGCGGCGGCTATGTGCTCAACCCGGCCGTGACCGCGCCGGACGTGATCCTGCTGGCCACCGGCTCGGAAGTGGCCCTGATTGTGGAGGCCGAGAAGAAGCTGGCCGAGCGCGGGATTAAGGCGCGCCTGGTCTCGCTGCCGTGCTGGGAGCTGTTCCGTGAGCAAGAGGCGGCCTATCGCGAGAGTGTGCTGCCGCCGGCGGTGACGGCGCGCGTGGCGGTGGAGGCCGGCGTCTCCTTGGGCTGGCATGAGTGGGTCGGCGCGCGCGGCGCGCTGGTGACCCTGGACCGCTATGGCGCCTCGGCGCCGGCCGGCCGCGTGTTCAAAGAGCTGGGCTTCACGGTGGATAACGTGGTGGCCCAGGCCGCGGCCGCGGCGGGGCGCTGACCATGATTGTGGCGGTGGCTTGCGACCACGCCGGCTTTCCGGCCAAGGCGCGCGTGCTGGAGCTGATCCAGGCGGCCGGCCACGCGGTGCTGGACCTAGGTGTCCACGCGCCGGAGCCGCCGGTCGATTATCCCGACGCGGCCCAGGCGCTGGGCGAGGCCATTCAACAGCACCGGGCGCAGCGCGGCATCCTGCTGTGCGGCAGCGGGGTGGGGGCGTGCGTGGCCGCCAACAAGCTGCTGGGCATCCGGGCCGGCGTCTGCCACGACACCTACTCGGCGCACCAGGGCGTGGAGCACGACGATCTGAACGTGCTGTGTCTGGGCGCGCGCATTATCGGCCCGGAGCTGGTGGCCGAGCTGGTGCCGGTCTTCTTGAACGCCCAGTTTTCCGGCGCGGAACGCCACGTCCGCCGATTGAACAAAGTCTTGGCGCTGGAACGCCGCGGCTAATCACTCAATCACCCGATCACCCAAGGCCCATTGTGCCATTGGGTGATTGAGGGATTGGATTGAAAGGATATCCCCATGGCAAAGAACCCCCTCGTGCAACTGCAGCAGCTCGGCCAATCCCCCTGGCATGACAACATCCGCCGCGATCTGCTCACCACCGGCAAGCTGGCGCAGATGGTGAAGGCCGGCGATATCACCGGGCTGACCTCCAATCCCACCATCTTCGAGCAGGCCATTGGCCAGACCAGCATCTATGACGAGGCGCTGGCGGCGCTGGCCAAGCAAGACCTGAGCGCGGGCGTGATCTTTGACGTGCTGGCGATCGAGGATATCCGGGCCGCCGCCGATGTGTTCCGCCCGGTCTTTGAGCGCACGGCCGGCGCGGACGGCTTTGTCAGCATCGAGGTCGCCCCGATCTATGCCCGCGACACGGCCACGACCATCAAAGAAGCCCGGCGCCTGTGGAAGACAGTGAACCGGCCGAACCTGATGATCAAGATCCCGGCCACCCAGGAAGGGCTGCCGGCCATCGAGCAGTGTCTGGCCGACGGGATCAATGTCAACGTCACCCTGATTTTCTCGATCGAGCGCTACCGCGCGGTGATGGAAGCCTACCTGGCCGGCCTGGAGCGCCGGCGCGCGGCCCGCAAGAAGATTGACCAGGTGGTCTCAGTGGCCAGTTTCTTCGTCAGCCGCGTGGACGGGCTGGTGGACAAAAAATTAGACGAGAAGATCAAGGCGCTGGGCGCGGGGGCCGGCGCGGCCCTGGCGGCGCTGAAGGGCCGGGCCGCCATCGCCAACGCGCAATTGGCCTACGCCGCGTTCCGCCAGGTGTTTGCGGGCGGGCGCTGGGAGGCGCTGGCCGCCAAGGGCGCGCGCTTCCAGCGGCCCCTGTGGGCGAGCACGTCCACCAAGAACCCGGCTTATCCGGATGTGTACTACGTGGAGGCCCTGATCGGCCCGGACACGGTGGACACCATGCCGCCGGCCACTATCACAGCCTATAAAGATCACGGCCAGCCGCGCGCCACCCTGACCGCCGACGCCGATGCCGCGCAGGGCGTGATTGATCAGCTCGAAGAGGCCGGCATTTCCATGGACGCCGTGACTCAGCAGTTGGAAAACGAGGGCGTCGCCTCGTTCGCCAAATCGTTTGAGACGCTGTTGGCGGTGGTGGAGGCGCGCCGGCAGGCGGTGATCCTGAACGAGCGCCAGACCCTAACCCTGGGCAAGGCGGAAAAGGCCGCGGCCCAGCTGCTGGCGCGCCTGGACGCGGAGAAGGTTGGCGCGCGGCTGTGGCAGAAGGACGCCACGCTGTGGAAGCCGGACGACGCCGCGCATCAGGCCGAGATCAAGATCCGGCTGGGCTGGCTGGACCTGCCCGCGCAGATGGCCGCGCACGTCACGGAACTGACCACCTTCGCCGGCGAGGTGAAGCGCGCCGGCTTCACCC
>JAGOBN010000481.1 GCA_017999235.1 Anaerolineales bacterium
CTCCAGCCACCACTGGCCGGCGCGCAGGTGGAGCAGGGCGTGCTCCAGCGAGCAGGTGTCATCGGACAGGGCGGCCGTGTTGGTGGGCGCGCGGCCCAGGGACGAGACCGCCAGGAGGGGGAAGGGCGTGCCGGGGGGCAGCGCCGGCGACGAGGACCCGACCACGATCAGCCGGCCCAGCCGCTGGGCGCGCGCCTGCGTGGTGTGGGCGGCGGCCCGCAGGTCCCGCCACAGCCACCAGCCCAGCGCCGCCAGAAACAGGTACAGCAGGCCGGCTAGTCCCAGGCGTAACCCGAACACAAGATCGCTGGGCGACATGGAGGCGCGGCGGGCTCAGGGCCGGGTGGCGAAGTCCGGGCGGGTGGGGAAATCCGGCCGGGTGTGGCTGGGGGGCGGTGACGGCGGCGGCTCGAACGGGGGGCCGGGGTCGTCTTCGCCGTAAATGATCAGCACGCCGGCCAGGGAGATCACGTCGCCGGGCCGCAGGACGCATTCCTGGATGCGCTGGCCGTTGACGAACGTGCCGCCCGTGGAGCCGAGATCGTAGAGCACGTACCGGCCAAAGCGCAGGCGCAGCTGGGCGTGGGCGCGCGAGACGCGCGCGTCTTCCAGGATGACGTGGTTGTCCAGGCGCCGGCCCAGGCCCACAATCGGCTGGCTGAGCGGGACCGTGCGTTCGCCGTCCAGGATCAGGAAAGCGCGCGGCGCCGCGCTGATCGGCCCGGTGCCGTCACGCGGGGCGTCCGCGTTGTACGGGGCGGCGGCGGCGGTGTCGGTGATGGCGGTCGTCTCCGCCGTCACGGTGACGCTGCGCGCCTTGAGCGCCGGATCGGGCAGGATGAGGACCTCGGGGACGTGCGGCAGGGTGACCCCGGCCTCGCGCGCCGCCTGAACCAGTTCGGCGGCCAGCAATTCGGCCAGGCGGGGCTGTTCACCCAGCAGGGCCTGGGCGTCGGCGGGGTTGAGGCGCA
The DNA here is from genome assembly GCA_017999235.1 of Anaerolineales bacterium. The sequence goes on from JAGOBN010000481.1 coordinate 972, forward strand.
CGGCGTAGCGCAAAGCCGGCCCGCCGCCGGCCACGCTGTCTTCCAGGGCGCGCGCCAGCTGCAGGGCGATATCGCGCGGCTGCAGGTGGCCGGCGAACAGGCGCGCGAAGGTCCCCTCCACCAGGGCTTCCATCTTTTCTTCGAGTTGGGTGAGGCGGCTCTTGCGCATATCGTCAAGATTATACACAACCGGCCGCGCGGACAAGTGTCACGGCCGGCCGGCGCCGTTTGTCACTAATCCCCTCCCCGGATGGGTAGTAAAGGGGAAAGTGCTTGACTCTATTGGGAATTTTCGATATATTTGCTATACCCATCCCCCCTGGGGGGGGTAGGAGAGAGAGTGGAAGACAAACACAAAACCGATGTCGTGCGCCGGCTCAAAAGCATCAGCGGCCATGTCAAGGGCATCGAGCGCATGCTGGAAGACGACGCCTACTGCATCGACGTCATCAAGCAGATCCAGGCCGTGCAGGCGGCGCTCAACAAAGTCAGCGCCCAGCTGCTGGAGAATCACCTGAACTCCTGCGTGGTGACGGCCATCCAGAGCGATAACCCGCAGGAGCGCGAGCGCGTCCTCGACGAGATCGCGGATGTGTTCGTGACCGCCACCAAGGTTTAAACCGCGCGGCGCGCCGCGCTTAGCTTTTCTTGAGGAGACCCTCCATGACCACATTGACCGTCAAGGCCCCCCAGATTTCGTGCGGCCACTGCGTGCACACCATCCAGAATGAGGTGGGTGAGCTGGCCGGCGTCAAGTCGGTGCAGGCCGCGCAAGACAGCAAGCTGGTGACCGTCACCTTCGAGGCGCCGGCCACCCGCGAGCAGATTGAGAAACTGATGGCCGAGATCGGCTATCCGGCGGAGCCCGTCGCGGCGTAAGCGCGTCCGCCGTCACACAACGGGGGCCGTTGGCAGGCAGACTGCCGCGGCCCCTTTTTCTTTGCGGTGAGTGGAAAAGGAACCGGCTATGGCGACCAAACAAATCTCTCTCCCGATTACGGGGATGACGTGCGCGAATTGCGCGGTCACCATTGAGCGCGGCCTGCTGAAGCTGCCGTCCGCCCAGCACGTCAACGTCAACCTGGCCTCCGAACGCGTCGCGCTGGAATTTGACCCGGCGCAGCTGGCTCTGCCAGAGGTGGTGGCGCGGATTGAGAAATCCGGCTACGGCGTGGCGGTGGGCGAGGCCCACGTGCTGCTGCGCCGGCTGGGAGACGAGAACGACGTCCGCCGGCTGGAGCAGGCTCTGGCGCGGCAGGAGGGGGTGCGGTCTGTCAGCGTCAACGTCGCCACCGAGAAGGTGCTGATCCGCTATATCCCCACGCTGGTCAGCCAGGCGGAGATCCGGGACGCCATCCGCGCGGCCGGCTTCGAGCCGGTGGCGGCCGAGGGGAACCCCGAAGACGCGGAGCGCGCGGCGCGCCAGCGCGAGATCGCCCACCAGCGGCGTTTGCTCACCGTCGGCGTGGCGCTGACCGCGCCGCTGTTCGCGCTCTCCATGGTGCGGGATGCGGGCTGGCTGCCGGCCTTCCTGCTGGCGCCGGTCCCGGCGGATATGCCCAACATGGCGCCCGAAGCGGTCGGGTGGTTCAACTGGCTGCTCTTCGCCCTGGCCACGCCCGTGCAGTTTTACGTCGGCCGGCAATACTATGTGGGCGCGTACAAGGCCCTGCGGAACGGCGCGGCCAATATGGACGTGCTGATCGCCATGGGCAGCTCCGCGGCGTATTTCTATTCCCTGCCCGTGCTGCTGGGGTGGCTGACGGGCCACGTCTACTTTGAGACGGCGGCCGTCATCATCACGCTCATCATCCTGGGCAAATTCCTGGAGGCCCGCGCCAAGGGCCAGACCAGCGACGCCATCAAGAAATTGATGGGCCTGCGCCCCAAGACGGCGCGCCTGCTGCGCGCCGGCGTTGAAGTGGATCGGCCGGTGGAGGAAGTGCGCGTGTCGGATATCGTCATCGTCCGGCCGGGCGAGCAGATCCCGGTGGATGGCGTGGTGACCACGGGCAAATCCACCGTGGATGAATCGATGCTGACCGGCGAGGCGATGCCGGTGGTGAAACAGCCCGGCGCCGCCGTCATCGGCGGCACGCTCAACAAGCAGGGCGCGTTCCAATTTGAAGCCACCAAGGTCGGCCGCGAGACCGCGCTGGCCCAGATCATCCGGCTGGTGGAAGAAGCCCAGGGCAGCAAAGCGCCCATCCAGAAATTAGCCGACCAGGTCTCGGCGGTGTTTGTGCCGGTCGTCATCGGCCTGGCGGCGGTGACGGCGCTGGGCTGGTTCCTGGCGACGGGCAGCTTTACCACGGCCCTGATCAACGCCATCGCGGTGCTGGTGATCGCCTGCCCGTGCGCGCTGGGGCTGGCCACCCCCACCGCCATCATGGTGGGCGCCGGCCGCGGGGCCGAGAGCGGCATCCTGTTCAAGACGGCCGAGGCCCTGCAGCGCGCCGGCGCGATCACCACCGTGGTGCTGGACAAGACCGGCACCATCACGCGCGGCCGGCCGACCGTGACCGATATTGTTTTGAGCGCCGGCCCGCGCACCGCCGACGCGTTGCTGCGGCTGGCGGCGGCGGTGGAGCGGGTCAGCGAACACCCGCTGGGCGAGGCCGTGGTGGCGGCGGCCACGGAGCGCGGCCTGAGCCTGCCGGCGCCGGCAGGCTTTCAGGCCAGCGCCGGCCAGGGCGTGGAAGCGGAGGTCGAAGGGTCGGCCGTGCTGGTGGGCAACACCCGCTTCATGGAGGCGCGCGGCCTGGCCGTCAACGGCTTGAGCTTGGACGTGGCGCGGCTGCAGGCTGAGGCCAAAACGCCCATGCTGGTGGCCGTGGACGGCGCGCTCGGCGGCGTGATCGCGGTGGCGGACAGCGTGAAAGACGGCTCCCAGGAGGCCATCCGCGAACTGCGGGCGCTGGGGCTGAGCGTGGTCATGCTGACGGGCGACAATGCGCGCACGGCCCAGGCCATCGCGGCGGCGGTGGGCGTGGACCGCGTTGTGGCCGATGTGCTGCCGGGCGGCAAGGCGGCGGTGATCAAAGACCTGCAGGCCGCCGGCGCCGTGGCCGGGCGCCCGCCCGTGCTGGCGATGGTGGGCGATGGCGTGAACGACGCGCCGGCCCTGGCCCAGGCGGATGTGGGGCTGGCCATCGGCACCGGCACGGATGTGGCC
>JAGOBN010000480.1 GCA_017999235.1 Anaerolineales bacterium
CCTGCGCTTGTCCTCCGGCTTGTACGAAATCATCACCACCGGCCTGCAGGTTCAAGAGCTGGGCTACGTGCCGCTGGTCAACGTCAATAAGGTCCGGCTCACCGGCTTGGACAGCATCGCCAAGCTGACCTTGGATTACTGCTTGACCATTCCGGGGATCATCGCCATCGCGCCTCTGCTCGGCCTCATCGCCCTGGCGATCGCGCTGGATTCCCCCGGCCCCGTCATCTACCGCCGGCGCGTAATGGGCCTGAACGGCAAGCAGTTCGACGCCTACAAGTTCCGCACCATGCACGTCAACGGCGACCGTATCCTGGATCAGCACCCGGACCTAAAAGCCGAACTGGCCCGCAACCACAAGCTCAAGAACGACCCGCGGGTGACCCGGGCCGGCCGGTTCTTACGGAAGCTCAGCCTGGACGAACTGCCGCAGTTGTTCAACGTGCTGCTGGGCGAGATGTCGCTGGTGGGGCCGCGCATGATCGCGCCGCAGGAGATGGCGCAGTACAATCAGTGGGGGCTCAACCTCTTAACTGTCCGGCCCGGCTTGACCGGGCTCTGGCAGGTCAGCGGCCGGTCGGACGTCAGCTATGAAGACCGCGTCCGCCTCGATATGTACTACGTCCGCAACTGGACCATCTGGCTGGACCTGCAGATCCTGTTCCAGACCCTGCCGGCCGTCTTGCGCAGCCGGGGCGCCTATTAGGCGCCGCCAACAACTCCAACCGCACCTATAATTCCCAAGGCCTCCCATCATGAAAGTTCTCGTCACCGGTGGCGCCGGCTTTATCGGCTCCCACGTTGTGGAAGCGTTGCTCGCGGGCGGGCATGCCGTCAGCGTGGTGGACAACCTCTCCAGCGGCCGGCGCGCCAACCTGCCCGCCGCCGCGCGCTTGATCGAACTGGATATCCGCGACCCGCGCCTGGCCGAGGTCTTTGAGCAGGAGCGGCCGGACTGGGTCGCACATCACGCCGCCCAGGTGGACGTCCGCCGCTCCGTGGCGGACCCCCTGCTGGACGCCGACATCAACGTGCGCGGCGGCCTCAACGTGCTGGAAAGCGCGCGCCGCGCCGGCGTGCGGCGTTTCGTGTACGCCTCCACCGGCGGGGCCGTGTACGGCGAGCCGGAGTATCTGCCGGTGGATGAGCGGCACCCGGTTAACCCGCTCAGCCCGTATGGCGCCAGCAAGCACGCGCTGGAGCATTACCTGTACCTTTACCAGCAGAATTTTGGGCTGACGTATGTGGTGCTGCGTTACCCCAATGTCTACGGCCCGCGCCAGGACCCGCACGGCGAGGGCGGCGTCATCGCCATCTTCACCGACCGCCTGCTGCGCGGCGCGCCCATCACCATCTATGGCGACGGCGAACAAACCCGCGATTTCACCTTTGTGGAAGACTGCGCCCGCGCTAACCTCTTGGCCCTGGAGAACCCGGCGGCCCATGGCATCTACAACCTGGGCACCGGCCAGGCCACCTCCATCAATCAGGTCTTCGCCACGCTCAAAGACGTGACCCGGTATTCGCTGGCCGCCAACTACGGCCCGGCCAAGGTCGGCGAGACGCGCTTTATCTATTCAGACGCGAGCCGCGCCCGCATGGAGCTCGGCTGGCAGCCCGAGTATGACTTGCGCGCTGGACTGGCGCGGACCGTGGCCCATTTTCGCGGCGAGAACAAACCCGCATGATCATTGTTCAAGCGCCCCTGCGGATCAGCTTCCTTGGCGGCGGCACCGATTTCCCCGATTACTATCGGGAAGATGGCGGGGCCGTCCTATCGTGCGCCATCGACAAGTACATCTTTGTCACGGTCAAGAAGCGCTTTGACCATCTGCTGCGCATCGGCTATACGCGCCAGGAAATGGTCGAGCGCGTGGCCGACATCCAGCACGAACTGATCCGCGAGGCGCTCTACAAGACCGGCATCACCGAGGGGCTGGAGATTACGACGATGGGCGACATCCCCTCCGCCGGCTCCGGCCTGGGGTCCTCCAGCACCGTCACGGTCGGCGCCCTGCACGCCCTGCACTCTTATTCCGGCGAACTAATCACAGCCGATCAGCTGGCCCGCGAGGCGTGTCAGATTGAGATCGAGACGCTGGGCAAGCCGATCGGCGTGCAGGATCAATACATCGCGGCCTTTGGCGGTCTGCGGCTGTTTGAGTTTCACCGCGACGGCTCGGTAAGCAGCGAGCGGCTCGCGCTTCCGGCCAGCCAGATCATGCACTTGAACGAAAGTCTGCTGCTGTTCTTCACCGGGATCACGCGCAAAGCCGATAACATTCTCGGCGAGCAAAAGCGCAATATCCAGGACCGGCGCGCCATCCTGGGCGAGATGCAGGCGATGGCGCGCCAGGCGCGGGATGAACTCCTGACCGGCCGGCTGGAGTCCTTGGGCGCCATGCTGCACCACGGCTGGGAGCTCAAGAAGAAGCTGGCCAGCCAGATCAGCAATGATGGGATCGACGATTTGTACTCGGCGGCGCGCCAGGCCGGCGCCGTGGGGGGCAAGATCACAGGGGCCGGCGGCGGCGGCTTCTTGCTGTTTGTCTGTCCGCCTGAGCGGCGGGCGGCGGTGCGCGCCGCGCTCAGGCATCTACAGGAACTGCCGTTTCAGCTGGAACAAGACGGCAGCAAGGTCATCTTTAATTACCGGCGCTAAACCGCCCGCCTGGCCGGGGCGGCGGAATCAAAAGGCCTCCCTGGCGGGAGGCCCTTTTGATTGAGTCAGGCCCAACTACTGCCGCGCCCCGGCGGGTGGCCGCCCACCGGGAATCACCCGCGCGGCCGCTGGCTAGGCGTTATGCCTGCCAGCCGGGGCTCCATTCACCCAGGGTTTAGCGGGAGGTGGTAGTCGTTTGCCGAATCGGCTGGCCGGCGGGATGCGCGACCAGCGGCTCCTCGGACCAATCCTCGTGCTCTGACAAACGCGCCGACGCCGCACAAGCCACCAAGGTAATACCCGCGGAGACAACCACTACCGCGACGCCGATGATTACGAGGAAAGTCAGCATGAGACGACCTCTTTCGCAGCCCTGTGAAGTTGAGGTGAATGGTACCACGGTACCAACAAAATTCCGACCGTGCAGATGCATTTTATCAATCAATTTACGGCCGTTTGTCATAGGTGTCATATGACATTTCTTGCTTGTGTAATATTTCACCTAAAACCAGCCGTGATTGACCACCCCGCTTCACAATCGGTCCATGCTAAAGCTGGTTGACCGCCGCCACAATCTGCTCCAGGTCAGTTAGGCTGAGGTGGGGATGCACCGGCAGTGAGATCACCGCCTGGGCCAGTTGCTCAGTCACTGGCAGGCGGCACTCCCCCAAGCGGGCACGCACAAAGCCTTGCTGATGGGCTGGCACCGGATAAAACACACCGGTGCCAATACCAGCTTCCGTGAGTTGTTTCACCGCAGCGTCACGATCCCGGCCGGCCGCCATCCGCACCGTATATTGGTGCCAGACATGCTCATAGCCAGGCTTAACCTGCGGCGTGATCACACTCGTAAGCCGGGCGCTTAGAAAAGCCGCGTTGGCCTGGCGTTTGGCCGTGAAGTCCGCCAACCGGTCCAGCTGCGCGTTTCCGATCGCGGCATGCAGATCGCTCAGCCGGTAGTTGTATCCCAACATTTCGTGATAGTAGCGCCGCTGCATGCCGTGTTGGCGCAAGAGCCGGCAGTGCTGGGCCAACGCGTCATCATTCGTCGTGATCATGCCGCCTTCGCCCGACATCACGTTCTTAGTGGCGTACAGGCTGAACATGCCGGTGCCAAAGCTGCCGACCCGCCGGCCTTGATACGCGGCGCCCACCGCCTGGCAGGCGTCCTCGATGATCTTCAGTCCATGCCGGTCCGCGATGGCCTGCAGCCGGCCCATGTCACACGGATAGCCGTATAAATGCACTAATAGAATGGCTTTGGTGCGGGGTGTGACGGCGGCTTCAATCAAATCGGGGTTGATGTTGAAGGTCTCCGGATCAATATCCACAAAGACCGGCGTGGCTCCCGCCATCAAAATACAGTTGACTGTGGCGATAAACGTGAAGGCGACGGTGATGACCTCATCCCCCGGCCCAATCCCGTGGGCTAGCAAAGCCAGGTGCAGGGCCGTGGTGCCGGATGAAGTGGCCACCGCGTGCTT
>JAGOBN010000484.1 GCA_017999235.1 Anaerolineales bacterium
AGTGACCGGCGGCCTGCTGATCCTGTTTGCGGCCGGCCTGGTGGCCCACGGCGTGCATGAATTCAACGAGGCCGGCTTAATCCCGGCCGTGGTCGAACACGTCTGGAACTTCAACCCGCTGCTCGATGAAAAATCGCCGGCCGGCGGGCTGTTGACGGCGCTGTTCGGCTACAACGGCAACCCGTCGTTGACCGAAGTGCTGGCCTACGCCGCTTACTTTCTCGCGCTCTTCACCAGCCTGTGGGCCGCCGGCCAGCGCCGGCCCCTGCCCGCGCCCGTCAGCGATTAAGCCCCTCGGCGGCGCCGCCCGCCCGCATCCGCCGCCGGCGGGCGGATTTCGTGGCACAATTCCCGGATGTTTACCGCCTTCCGCCGCCCCGCCCGCGCCGCCGCCGAACCTTTCACCCCGCCCACCCGCGCCCAAGTGCGCCGGCTGCTCGGCTATCTGCGCCCGCACGCGGCGCGGATGGCGGTGGCGACCGTGGCGCTGGTCATCAGCGCCGGCCTCAGCCTGGTCTTCCCGTGGATCATGCAGAATCTGGTGGACGCGGTCTTTGCCCAGAACAACGCCGCCGAGCTCAACCGCATCACGGCGATTCTGTTGGGCGTCTTCTTGGTCAACGCGCTGTTTCGCTTCGTGGAGGGCTACTTTCTCTCCTACGTCGGCGAGCGGATCGTGGTGGACGTGCGGCGGCAGGCGTACACGCACCTGCACACCCTCAGCGTGCGCTTCTTCGCCGATCGGCGCACCGGCGAGCTGATCTCGCGCCTGGCCTCGGACGCCACCTTGATGCGCGCGGCGCTGACCAACAACGTCACCGCCCTGCTCAACCAGGTCATCACCTTCCTCGGCTCCCTGGCGCTGATGCTGGCCCTCAACTGGCGGCTGACGCTTTTTATCCTGGGGCTGGCGCCGCTGATCAGCGTCAGCGCCGTGGTCTTTGGCCGGCGGCTGCGCCGGCTCTCCACCCAGGTGCAGGATCAACTCGCCGAAGGCACCGCCGCCGCCGAGGAAGCGCTGGCCAACGTCCGCACGGTCAAAGCCTTCACGCGCGAGCCGTTTGAGGTCCAGCGGTACGCCGACCGGCTGGAGGCCACTTTCCGCGTGACCATGGGCCTGACCGTCGTCCGCGCCGCCTTTGGGGCCGTCGTCTCCTTCCTGGGTTTTAGCGCGCTGGCCGGGGTGTTGTGGTTCGGCGGGCAGGAAGTGCTGGCCGGCCGGCTGACGGCCGGCGCGCTGGTGGCCTTCCTGGTGTACGGCATCAACATCGCGGCCTCGCTGGGCGCCTTCACCGGCTTGTACGGCCAGATCCAGGAAGCACTGGGCGCCACGCGCCGGATTTTTGAATTGCTGGATGAAGTGCCGGAGGTGCGCGACGCGCCGGCCGCTTACCCGCTGCCGCCGGCGGCCGGCCGCCTGACCTTTGAGCAGATCACCTTCGCTTACCCGGGGGCGGACCGGGTGCTGCACGACATCAGCCTGGAGGTTCAGCCGGGCGAGGTGGTGGCCTTGGTGGGGCCGAGCGGGGCCGGCAAAACCACGCTCTTTGGTTTGATCCCGCGCTTTTATGATCCTTCCGGCGGCCGCGTGCTGATTGACGGCCACGACCTGCGGGCCGTCACCCTGGCCTCCCTGCGCGGGCAGATCGGCATTGTGCCGCAGGAGACCCAGCTTTTCTCCGGCACAGTGCGCGACAACCTGCGCTACGGCCAACTGGACGCGAACGCCGCGGAACTGGAGGCTGCCGCCCGCGCCGCCAATGCCGCCGAGTTTATCGAGCGCCTGCCGCAGGGCTACGCCACGCTGGTGGGCGAGAAAGGCGTCAAGCTCTCGGGCGGCCAGCGCCAGCGCATCGCCATTGCCCGCGCACTCCTCAAGGACCCGCGCCTCCTGCTGCTGGATGAAGCCACCTCCAGCCTGGACTCCGAATCGGAGCAGCTGGTGACGGAGGCCTTGGACCGGCTGATGGAAAACCGCACCACCATCATCATCGCCCATCGGCTGTCCACCGTCCACCGCGCCAACCGCATCGCGGTGCTGGAGGCCGGCCGGCTGATCGAACTGGGCAATCACGCCGAACTGCTGGCGCGGAACGGCCTGTACGCGCGGCTGTATCGGATGCAGTTCCGGGCCGAAGCCGAGCCAGCCGGGCCGTAGCCCGGCCACATGCCCGCCACCCGTCCTGAAAGGCCGCGCCAATGTCCTGGTCCCTGGGGCTGTGGGTTTTAGGGGTAGGGATTTTGCTCCTGCTCCTGTACTGGGAACTCATCATCGCCGAAGGCGCGCACCTCGGGCCGCGGGTGGTCATCCCGCTCTATGATTGGGTGGCCCGGCGCTACGATCACGACATCAAGCACTTCGATCCGCAAACCGAATCGGAGATCCTCGGCCTGCCGCTGGCCAGCGAGCTGGCGGCCGTGGACGCGCCGCGCGTGCTGGATGTGGCCGCCGGCACCGGTCGGGTGGCGCGCGCCCTGCTGCGCGAGGTGGCCTTCGACGGCACCGTCGTCAGCGCCGAGCTGGCCGCGCGCATGCTGGCGGCCGGCCGGGAGGCCGGCGCGGCCTGGCCGGAGCGCCTCGCCTGGGTGCGGACGCCGGCCGGCCAACTGCCCTTCCCCGATCACGTCTTTGATTGCGTCACCTGTTTGGAGGCCCTGGAATTCCTGCCCGATGCGCGCGCCGCGCTGCGCGAGTGCCGGCGCGTGCTCAAACCCGGCGGGCTGCTGGTCACCACCAACCGCGTGGATTGGCAGGCGCGCCTGATTGTGGGCAAGACCTTCTCCCGGGCCGCCTTCCGGCAATGGCTGGCGGACCTGGAGCTGGAGGTCCTGCGCGTGGAGCCCTGGCTGGTGGAATACGACCTGGCCTGGACGCGCACGCCCGGCGGAGGCCGCCGCAAAATCAAGTATCATTAAGCGGCCAACACCCGCCATCACCCAACACTCGCGACCCTATGTCACAATACGATCTGATTGTTATCGGCTCGGGGCCGGCCGGCGCCAAGGGCGCCGAAGAGGCCGCCCGCCTGGGCAAGACCGTGGCCCTGGTGGAGCGCGCGCCGCGGCTGGGCGGCGCCGGCATTGCCACCGGCACCGTGCCGTCCAAGACGCTGCGCGAGATGGCGCAATATTTGGCCGGCCTGCGCCAGCGCGGCGGTTACGGCCTGGAGTTCACACTGCGCCCCGAGCTCACCCTGGGCGATCTCATGTACCGGCGCCAGATGGTGTTGGAGGCCGAATGGGGCGTCATCCAGCGCAGCCTGGACCGCTACCGCATCGAGGTGGTGCGCGGCGAGGCCGCCCTGCGCGGCCCCCACCAGGTGCGCGTGCGCGCCGGCGACGGGCGGACCCTCGACCTGAACGCCACGGTCATCCTGCTGGCGACGGGCTCGCATCCGTATCACCCGCCGCAGATTCCGATGGATGATCCGCGCCTGTTCGACTCGCATTCCCTGCCGGCCATGGGGCGTCTGCCGCGGTCGGTGGTGGTGGTGGGCGGCGGCGTGGTGGGCGCCGAATACGCGGCCATGTTCGCGGCGCTGGGCGCGGCGGTGACACTGGTGGAACTCCAGGGACGGCTGCTGCCGCCGGTGGACGGCGAATTGGCTGAGCGCTTTAAGCGCCACCTGGAAGAGCAGGGCGTGCGGGTGATCCTCAACGAGCCGGTCGTCGGCGTGGATAAGCGCCATCCCCGGCTGATTCTGCAGCTGCAAAACGGCGAGGCGCTGGAGTGCGAGGCCGCGCTGGTGGCGGCCGGCCGGCAGGGCAACACCCACGGCCTGGGCCTGGAGGCGGCCGGCGTGGCCGTAGATGAGCAGGGCTACATCCGGGTCAATGACCGGCTGCAGACCAGCGTCCCATCCATCTATGCCGCCGGCGATGTGGCCACCCGGCACTGCTTCGCGCCCATCTCCATGGAACAAGGCCGTCAGGCGGCGCTGAACGCTCTGGGCGCCGATGCGCCGACGCGGCCCGCCCTGATCCCGCAAGCCGTCTACACCATCCCCGAGATCGCGCTGGTGGGCCTGACCGAGGAACAGTGCAAGGCGCAGGGCCGGCCCTATCTGGTCGGCCGCGCCTACGCGGACCAGAACCCGCGCGGCCGGATCACGGGCGACACCAGCGGCCTGCTCAAGCTCATTT
>JAGOBN010000485.1 GCA_017999235.1 Anaerolineales bacterium
CACCACCCCGCCCCACGGCGAGATCAGCAGCGCCGGGATCGCCGAGGCAAAACCCACCAGGCCCAGGGTCAGTTCCGAGTGCGTCAACTGATAAACCAGCCAGCCCAGCGCCACTGATTGCATCCAGGTCCCGGCCACCGAGATCAACTGCCCGCCGAAATACAGCCGGAAGTTGCGGTGCCGGAGCGCCGCGAATGTTTTGGGCAGAGCGCTGGGGCGGGCCGGGGCGGCCTCGGGCACCGGGGTGGGATCGGTCATCGGCCGCTCACGATTCGTCCGCCGGCGCCAGCACGCTCTGGCGCAGGCTCGTCAGGGCCTCGGTCACCTGGGCGCGCTGCGCGTCGGACAGCGCGCCCAGCCGCTCGGCCAGAAAAGCCAGGGTCCGCTCGCGCGAAGCTTGCACCACCGCCAGGCCGCCGGCCGTCAGATCCAGCGTCACCCGGCGGCGGTCCGTGGGATGGGGGCGGCGCGTCACCAACCGCCGGCGCACCAGGGCTTCCACCAGCACCGAAGCCGAGGGCCGGGTCAGGCCGACGTGTTCGGCCACCTGCGACACCGAGGTGCCGGGCTGGCCTTCAATCCAGACCAAGGCCCGGAACTGCGGCACGGTCAGCGCCGGCGCGCGGTGCCGGCGCATCTCAGCGCGCAGCACGCGCATGACCGCGGGGACGACGTCGAGGACTGTTTGGGCGCATTGGGCGGACGAGGTGGGCATGTAGTTAGAAGTCAATATAGTTAATGTTTCTAATTATACCAGCGGCCGGCGGCTTAAATAGAAACCGGGCGGCTGGATCAGCCGCCCGGGCCGGGTTGCGCCGCGCGCGCGGTTAGTCCTCGACTTTGTAGGTCCCGTCCACCACCTCGCCGTCCGGCTTGGGCGGCGCGCCGGGCGCCGGCGGCGGAGTGATATCCCACTGGCCGGCCGCCGCCAGCCGCGCCAGATGCTCCCGCACCACCTCGGCCGGTGCCAGTTCCAGGAAGAAGCGGACGCCCAGCATCACAATGGCCACGTCATCCAGCTGGCCCAGGATCGGCAGCAAATCGGTCGGCTCCAGCGGCAGGATCAGATACGCCAGGGCCGCCGCCGGGATGAGCTTCGTGACCCAGGCCACCCGCGCATCCAGCATCAAACCGTAGACCAGCTTGACCTGCTGCACCACTTCCCTAATCAAGCTGCCCTGCGGAATATACGGCCCCAGCAGGTTGCGTTTTTCACGCGGATCAGACATAGCAATTCCTCCTGTGAATCAACAGCTACCCCAAGAGCCTCTACGCGCCAGCCGGCAAAAAGTTGTAGCGCCCGGGCGGGCGCTACTCGTCGATCAGGCTGTAGAAGTTGCGGTTCTGCTCGCGCAGGGCGAAATCCAGCCGTTCACGGCTGAGCGCCTGCTGATCGAGCAGGATATCCCCCAGGCGGCGCACCCGGCCGGCGTCCGCCTCGCGTTTCTGGGTGAGCAGGGCGGTGCGGAGCTGCTCAGCCGAGATGAATTTGTAATCCAGCAGATACTTGCCCAGGCGCGGCACCGGCCGGTCTTCGTCGCCCGGCTGGTCAATGGGCATCTGCGCCACATCGGGATCCGAGTTGTATTCGGCCACCGCCTCCTGGCGGGCGCGTTCCTGCAATGCCAGGGCCAGCCATTCGCGCGCGGTGCGGTTATCCGGGTTGATGGCCAAAACGCGCCGCAGGCAGTCGATGGCCTGTTCCATATCGGTGAGCACCGACGCCAGTGACAGCCAAGCGCGCTCATGCTGCGGGTCTAGCCGCACGGCCTCAAACAGCAGCCGCCGCGCTTCCTCCAGATGCCGGGTTCGAATGGCTGTGCTCGCGCGTTCGTAGAGCGTTTCCGCGTTCATACTCGGTCCCAAGGCCCCGCTGGACGCCCGGACAGGATTGCCGGACAAACGAAAGTATATCTTACCTATCCCGCGCCGCAAATCACGGAAATAAAACCAGGGGCCGCGCGGCCCCTGGCAGTCGGTGGAAAGCGCGGCGCCGGCGGTCAGCCTTCGCCCAGGTACGTCTTCCGCACTTCTTCATCGTCGCGCAGTTTGTCAGCCGCGCCTTGCAGGCGGATCTCGCCCGTTTGCAGGACATAACCGCGATTGGCGATTCCAAGCGCCATGCGCGCGTTTTGCTCAACCAGGAGAATGGTGGTGCCTTGCTGGTTAAGCGCCTGGATGGTCTCAAAAATCGTCTCCACCAACAGCGGCGCCAGGCCCATGGACGGCTCATCCAGCAGCAGGATGCGCGGGTTGCCCATCATGGCGCGGGCCATGGCCAGCATCTGCTGCTCGCCGCCGGAGAGCGTGCCGCCCTTCTGCTTGATGCGCTCCTTCAAGCGCGGGAACAGGCTGAAGACGCGTTCCAGATCCCGCGCAATGCCGTCCTTATCCGTGCGCGTGAAGGCCCCCATCTCCAGGTTTTCCACCACCGTCATGCGCGGGAAGATCAGCCGGCCCTCCGGACTTTGGCAAATGCCGCGCCGGTTGACCTCGTGCGCCGGCAGCTTGGTGAGCTCCTCGCCTTCCAGTTTGATCGACCCGTTGCGCGGCTTGAGCAGCCCCTGAATGGTGCGCAGGGTGGTGGTCTTGCCCGCGCCGTTCGCGCCGATCAAGGTGACGATCTCGCCCTGATTCACGGTCAGCGAGATGCCCTTCAAGGCGTGGATGTTGCCGTAGTAGCTGTGGATATCTTTAAGTTCAAGCATGGGTTATTTGCCCTGGCTAGCCGTGCCTTTGCCCAGGTAGGCCTCGATCACGCGCGGGTCGCGCTGGACATCGCCCGGCGAGCCCTCGGAGATTTTCTCGCCGTGGTCCAGCACCGAGACCCGGTCCGAAATCCCCATCACCACCCGCATGTCGTGCTCGATCAGCAGGATCGTCAGGCCGCGTTCTTTGCGCAAGCGGTGGATAAACTGGGTCAGGTCAGCGGTCTCGGCCGGGTTCATGCCGGCCGTGGGCTCATCCAGCAGCAGCAGTTTGGGGTCGGAGGCCAGCGCCCGGGCGATCTCCAGCCGGCGCTGCAGGCCGTAGGGCAGGTTGCGGGCCGGCCACTCCGCGAACTTGCGGCCCAAACCCACGTAATCCAGCAGGTCCAGGGCTTTGTCCACCGCCGCCTGTTCTTCCTTCCGGACCCGCGGCGGGCGGAAGAAGGCCTCGACCACGTTGCCTTTCAGCCGGCTGTGCATGCCCACCAGGATGTTTTCCAACACCGTCATCTGCCCAAACAAGCGGATGTTCTGGAAAGTGCGGGCGATGCCGCGGGACTGCACCTCGTGCGGCTTCAGCCCGCTCACCCGGTGACCGTCGAAGACGATCTCGCCCTTGGTGGGCGTATACAGGCCGGTGATGTTGTTGAAGAGTGTGGTCTTGCCGGCGCCGTTGGGGCCGATCAGACCCGCGATCATGCCCGGTTCGATCTGAAAGTCCACGGCGTTGACGGCCACCAGGCCGCCGAAGATTTTGGAAATCGTGCGGACGTCGAGCAGCGGGGCCATGGGTTACTGCCCCCTTTCGGTGCTGCTGGGGACCAGGCCCTGCGGCCGGAACTGCATCATCAGCACCAGAATCACGCCAAACAACAGCAGCTTGTACTGGCTGGCGTTGAACAAACTCTCTAGGAAATTCTGCATCCCCTGGTTGGTGATGCCCTGGAACAAGGTCGCGCGCAGCACCCCGCCCATGACCACCTGGAGCTTATCCAGGATGAGCAGATCAGTGACCTTGATGATAAAACCGCCCAGGAGCACGCCCACGATGCTGCCGGTGCCGCCCAGGATGACCATGCAGAGCACGATGACCGAAATACTAAAGTCAAAGGCATCCGGCGAAATATAGGAGACGTAGCTGCCATAGAAGGCGCCGGCCAACCCCGAGAACATGGCCCCCAGCATAAAGGCCGCCAGCTTGGTCCGCACCAGGTCGATGCCCATGGAGTTGGCGGCCAGCTCATCCTCGCGGATGGCCACCCAGGCCCGGCCCATCCGGCTGCCGCGCAGGCGCGAGATGAAGAAGACCGAGACCACCAGCAGGATCAGGATCAGAAAATACCAAGGGATGTACTGGCCGGTGGTGAAGACGACGCCCGGAAACTCCGGCCGGCCGATGGGGTTGATGCCGTCCGTGCCGTTGGTCAGGTT
>JAGOBN010000486.1 GCA_017999235.1 Anaerolineales bacterium
TTTGAGCAACGTTGTGAGCCGCTCGAATTCAGCATGGCCTTGGGCGTGAACTCGCCCTCAATACCGGGTTGGTTTTCTTGGTCGAAACCCGCTTCGCGTCTGCGCGGATGACCGCCTCCTGTCAAAACTGCACTCACTATTTCAGACTTACACCCATTCCCAAACATCCAGTCACATCACGTCGCCGCCGGCGCGAGCACGGTGCTTCGGCTAGCGGATGATCTGATCGACATTTTCTGGCCGCGCCTGGGCCAACTCCGGGCGCCCGCTCCGCCTGGATCATCACCCTTGCGGTGAAGTGCGGCGTCTCAATAAACCCCCGGGATCAACCGATAGTGGACCTGTCCGCAAAGTTCCGATAGCCCGGCAATTCTTCCATCCGCGTGTAATCTTCCAGAGCGGTTCTGATCACGGCGATGACCAAGGCTGCCCCGCCGGAATAAGCGTCAAGCCGGTAAAGGCCGACCCGCGTTACCGGAGCGGCCGCCTGACAGTCAGCACTGTGGTCTTTTGGGAAACAGCCGGGGCGTTCTAGATTTGTACGGAAGATAAGGGACCCCAAAGCGCAGTTCCAATTCCCGCTCTTCATAGACTTTTACGAAGAACAGCAACGCCGGCGCAAACAGGTCGATGACCCAGAGCACAAACAGCGCCGACTTAAACCAGAGGCCCACCGCGACCAGCAGCGCCAGCGTGGCTAACACCATCGGGTTGCGCGTCCACGCGTACAGCCATTCCATCGCCAATTTTTGGCTGAGCGCAATTGCAATGGGCGCGCCGGCGCCTTTCACCGCGAGATTGACCACCGCCGCGAGCGCGGCCGCTTCGGTGGCCATGACCAGGAACCGGCCGATTTCAACCGGCAGGGGCAGCGTCCAGCCGGCCCATGCCTGACGGGTGAGAACGGCCCGGATTATGGCCGCGCCCAAAAGAATGATCATGGCGTAATGAACCACGGTGGCCACCCCGGCAACCCGGCTCGGTGTGGGCTGTTGGTCGAGGGCCATTCTCCCGAGCCAAACGAGCGGGAAGATCAGCACCAGGCCACCCACAATGATGAGCGGATCCAGAATGCTGGACGGCGGTTGCTGCAGGGTCTACCACCCGATGCCGCCCAGATTGACCCGGCAATAGAGGTGGGCCGGCTTTCAAGCGCGTCTGCGCCGCCGGCCGGCCTTCTCGATGCGATGCCGATGCGCCACAATGTGGTCCCGCACGATGATCAGGTGCTCATCCGGTGAGTAGTCCCGCGAACCCTGGCGATATCCGCCGGGGGGAGTCCCAGCAGATCGCGGAGCGCCAAATACCGCACGCCCGGCGCCTTGGGCTCCAGCCGCCAGGTCAAGGCGTTGCCGCGAAGTTGATCATCCCGAGCCATGTGTCCCCTCCCTCAGCTGATTGGCCGGCTCAGAGCTTCCGCAACACAATCACCCGGTATAGCCCGCCCCCCAGGCTGGGTTCATCCAAGACCACTTCGACCGGACAGCCCCGCCGCAGATCGCCGAACCGGCGGGTGATGTCCGTACCAAGCAGCGTGCTGAAGAAATTGAGCGCCCGCCGAGGCCGGGTCAACGGCGCGGCATCCGGCTGAAACTTATCGAAGATCACCAGGCGGCCCCTCGGCCGAAGGGCGTGCAGGGCCGCCGTCAGACACGCGTGACCATCCGGGACCACTGTCAGGATCAGGTTGAGGACGGCCGCATCACAGCTTTCGGCCGCGCAGACCGGCGCTTGAGCATCGCCTTGCACGAGCTGCACGGCGGCGCGGCACCGGGGGAGTTTGCGCCGCGCCTGAGCCAGCATGGCCGGGCTCAAGTCAACGCCCAGCGCCGCTGCGCCGGCCGGCAGGCCCGGCAGATCCAGGCCGGTCCCCACGCCGATCAGGAGCACGCGCTCACCCGGCTGCGGCGCCAGGGCGGCCAGGGCGCGGCGTCGGCCCGGTTTGAATAACTGGCTGATGGTCACATCGTAGATCGGCGCCCATAAGCGATAGGCGATGCGATTCCAGGCATTCGTCATTTGCATGGCGCGGCCGGCCCTCCCAGGCGGTAACGCAGGATGTAAGTGGCCCGAGCCAGCGGCGGGATAAACCGGATTAGGCCGGCCGCCCCCAGCCGCGGCTCCGGCCGGTCGAAGTAGCCCCACCGGTCAAGTAGGCGCAAGCCCCAGGCTTCCAGTTCGTGCGGGTCCCGCGCATCCCAGCGGATCCGCGTGTTCGATTGCTTCAACACCGAGCTGGTCTGATTGTGGACCCAGGCCATGAGCGGTGAGAGGGCATCGAAGACCAGTTCAGCGCCTGGAAACCGGCCGGCCAGGGCCGTCAGCAGCGGCTTGACCTCGGCCACGCTGAAGTACGGGAACACCCCTTCGGCCAGGAAGAGGACAGGCTGGTCCGGCTCGACCGCGGTGAGCCAGGTCAGATCGAAGATAGAGGCCGCGAATGTGCGGCAGCGCGCCTCATCGGGCAGCCACTGCCGGCGCAAGGCGATGACCTCCGGCAGATCCACCCCCAGCCAGGTTAAGCGCCTATCATCCAACCGGTAGAAACGCGTGTCCAGCCCGCAGCCGAGGTCGACTACCAACGCCTCCAGCTGGCGGGCCAGAAAGTCCCGCGCGCAGGCGTCAAACTGCCGGACGCGCATCACGGCCGCGTACCGGTCGTGGCCGCTCATCCCGAGCAAGAAAGACCTATCGCCGCCAAGCGCGCCGAACATCGCCTCGGCCCGCGGGTCATGCAAGCTGGCATCCGGCCGAGCGGATTCGAGGGCGCGGCAAGCGAGCGGGACCAACAGCGTTCGCGCCACACCCGTGAGGTTCACGGCAGGGGTATCCATCACGGCCTCCTTTGCGAAAGGCTGGACCGAAGCAGCCGAGGCGCCGCGCCTCAGCCGGGGGATGAAGGCCGGCACGCGCTGGCAGTAGTCCCGCCATTTTTGTCCAAACTGAGCCGCTAGCGCCTGCTCCTCGCGTCGCGCCCGCCGCCTGAGCGCGAGCGGCAGGAGCAGCATCGCCGCCAGCGTTCACGTCTGATCGAGCAGCAGACCGCCCAGTGCGGCGGCCGCGATCCCGGCGTACATGGGATGGCGCACAATGGCGAAGGGGCCGCGCGTCACCAACTGATGATCGGCGAACAACTGCGCGCCGCGCCAGATCCCGAGAAAGATGGCGCCCAACGCCGTGGCCGTCAACAGCCCGCCGGCGCCGCGCACCACCGCCTCAGCCTGAGCTAAGCCCATAACGCCGCTTCCCATGTGTCACTCGGCCACTGCCCACTATTGGACCGCGCCGCCCCACGGCGGCCAGAAATTGACCTGCCACCAATATGGGACATCCTTCAAACGGGCCGCCTCGACCCTGGTAGCGGCGTCCAAAACCAAAATCTGAGGTGTGGTCGATCTGCGCGGAACCAGCCCTGCCACCAGATAACGCCCATCGGCGCTCCAAAACACGGCGCCGCCATCGAACTGAGCCGAGTCGGCAAACGCGTACACTACTATAAGGTTCGTCCTATCCAGGTTGACCACAGACAGCCGGCGGGCCAAGCCGTCCCGAAAGGCGAGATAGGCCAGGCGCTGGCTGTCGGGTGACCAGGCTGCGCTGGCCACGCCATAATCGGAGTCCGGCACCACGACCTGGGTCTCTGTCCCATCTGGACGCATCCGCCACAGACCCCGCCCACGAATGAAGGCAATCCAGCCTCCATCTGGCGACCAGATCGGCCCGAAACCAGCCTCACTGCTGATCTGTTTCAGGTCGGTCCCATCGCCGTTGATCACGAACAGATACTGAGCCTCATTCGGAACCTGGCCAGCCGAAAAGGTCAACCGCCGCCCGTCGGGCGACCAACTGATCGCGCTGACGTTGCCTCGAAAAGGCAAAGCTCCGGTAATGGGCTGCGCCGGTTGGAACTGGCTGTCTTGTAAGGCCATTTGGCAGATTTGCCATGGTGAGGCGCCTTCGCACCAACTGACACTTCGGCCTGTCTTCGGCGCGGCTGGAAATATCAGCGGCGGCTCAGGCGTTGGGGTTGGCGGCACATCGACGGTCACCAGCCCGGCGCTGGCAATGTCGAAACGGGTGCTGTTGCAGGTCAGATGCGTGAAACGCCCGATCAAGAGGGGCGTAGGTG
>JAGOBN010000487.1 GCA_017999235.1 Anaerolineales bacterium
GCCAGGGTCTGGTCGGTGTGCGGGGTGTCTTCCATATCCACGCGCAGGAAGGTGCCGGCCGTGCGCGCCTGGTCGGCCACCCGGCGCACGTTGTCTAGGCAGAACCGCGGGTCCAGCTTCAGGCCAAACTGGGTCAGCTTCAAGGAGACGTTGGCGCGTACGCCGCTGGCCGCGATCTGGCCCAGGGTGCTCACGTACTCATCCGCCGCGCGCGTGGCCTCCGCCCGGGTGGTGACGCTTTCCCCCAGAAAATCAAGCGTGACGTGCAGGCCTTTGCCGTTCAGCCCGCGGATGACGCTGATGGCCTCCGCCGCGTTCTGGCCGGAGATAAAACGGGACGCCATGCTCCAGGCCGGCGGGAAGCGTGTGATCAGGTCTTGCGCCCAGCGGGCGTGCGAGAGGGCCAGAAAGAACTCGCGCAGCATACGGCGGTTACTCCGGGTCCGCGGCCAGGCTCTGGCGCAGGCGCAGGATGGCTAAGATCAACAGGGCCAGCTGCGTCAGCGCATTGACCACGCAGTAAGGGCAGATCTCGCGCAGGATGACGATGGACGTGTACTGGAGATAGGCCGAGAACAACGTGCCAAAGAGCGCCAACCCGAACCCGGCCAGCGGGCCGGCGCTCTTAAGCAAGGGGTGCTGGGTCTCCAGGGCCAGGAGCGCGAACATCACCACGTACGCGGCGAAGCCCAGGTACGAGACCGGGATGCCGAGCAGATACCCATAGGTGGAAGCCGAGACCGCGTCGCAGGCCGAGCTGCCCGGGCCGCAGTAGATGGAGGTGACCGTCAGTTTGGTCCACGCCAGATAGCCGGCGTTGCCCAGACCCAGGATGGTCAAGACCAGGCTGGCGGCGCGCAGCCGGTCCTTCAGCAGCGTATCCAGCCAGGTGGCCGAGGCCAGGGAAGCCCTACTTTTTACGCTCATATCAACTCCTTGCCGAGGCCTTATTCGCCCAGGCAGATGCCCAGATCGCGGGCGGTCAGGACGGTGTCGCTGTCCAGCGGCACGCTCTTCATGCGCCGGGTGGCCTCTTCCAGCGGGACGTAGTTCACGTTCGGCGGGTCCAGCGCGATCATGATGCCTTGCTGGCCCTGGGCCAGCGCGCGCACCGCCGCCGCGCCAAAACGCAGCGCGATCAGCCGGTCGTACCCGGTGGGGGAGCCGCCGCGCAGCAGGTGGCCCAGCACCACCACGCGCGACTCGCGCCCGGTGATATCCTGCAGCTCGCGGGCCACCTTCTCGCCCACGCCGCCCAGCCGCTCGGCCTTGCCGGCCTCGCGTTCGATGACCGAGACCGCGCCGCCGCGCGGCTTGGCGCCCTCGGCCACCACCACCACGGAGAAGTTGGTGCCAAAGCGCTCGCGCTCTTTAATCTTGTCCACCACGCACTGCAGGTCGTACGGGATTTCCGGGATCAGGATGGCGTCGGCTGAGCCGGAGATGCCGGCCTCCAGCGCGATCCAGCCGGCGTAGCGGCCCATCACCTCCACCACCATGATGCGCTGGTGCGAGGCGGCGGTGGTGTGCAGACGGTCCAGGCACTCGGTGGCGAAGGACACGGCGGTGTCAAAACCGAAGGTGACGACCGTCTTCTCCAGGTCGTTGTCGATGGTCTTGGGGACGCCGATGACGCGCAGGCCCTTCTTGGCCAGCACATTGCCGATGGTCAGCGAGCCGTCGCCGCCGATGGTGATCAGGGCGTCAATCTCGCGCAGGGCGAAGTGCTGGATCAGCTCGTCCGTGCGGTCCACTTCTTTGACGGTGCCGTCCGGCATCCGCACCGGGAAGCGCATTGGGTTGCCGCGGTTGGTGGTGCCCAGAATGGTGCCGCCCAAATGGGTGATGCCGCGCACGTTGTCGCGCGTCAGCGGAAAGAGGCCGCCCTGCGGATAGCGCTCCGGGAAGAGCAGGCCGTTGAAGCCGTCCCGAATGCCCATCACCTCCCAGCCGTTGTTCAGGCCGGACAGGGTGGCGGCGCGGATCACGGCATTCAAGCCGGGGGCGTCGCCGCCGCCCGTGCTGATGGCGATGCGTTTGATGGATGACACGGTCATGCGGAAGCTCCTGAGCGAAGACGGACGCCGGAATGGCTGGATTAAAACAGGGATACTATAGACGAATTCCGACGGTTACAAAGTGTCTTTTGTCCCGGCCTGGCGGCCGAGAGGTCGGCCGATTCTAGCACGGCGATTCATGGCCCGCAATTCTCAGGCCGGCCTGGCGGCCCGGCTGGCGGCCCATTCCATGCTAAAATTCCTCCGGTTTTGGGGAAGTGCTGGAATTGGCAGACAGAACGGACTTAGGATCCGTCGGGGCAACCCGTGAGGGTTCAACTCCCTCCTTCCCCACCTAGCCAAACAGGCAGCCTTAACCGGCGTCATTCTTATCTTCCGCCTATCTGGGCGATGCTACACTTTGCCCCATCAGCGGGCCACGAGGATATTGTGCTGAAGATCGAAACCCACACTCACGAAGACCGGACCATGCACCTGACCGTCGAGGTCCCGGATGAGCGCGTCCGGCCGGCGTTACAGACGGCGGCCCGCCAGCTGTCCAAGCGTTACCCCGTGGCCGGCTTCCGGCCGGGCAAGGCTCCGTATGAGCACGTCGTCCGCCAGTTTGGCGAGCGCGCCCTGTACGAGGCCGCCATCGACGACCTGGGCCAGAAGGTCTATGCCGAAGCGCTGGATCAGGAGCACATCGAGGCCTACGGCCCTGGCTCGCTGGAAGACATGCAGCTCAAGCCGCTGGTGCTCAAATTCGCCGTGCCGCTGAAGCCGGAAGTGGAGATGGGTGATTATCGCGCCCTGCGCCACCCCTACGAAGCGCCGGCCGTGACCGACGAAGAGATCCAGCGCGTGCTGGACAGCCTGCGCGAGCGCCAGGCGGTGCTGGAGCCGGTGGAGCGGCCGGCCGCGCTCGGGGATGTGGCCACCCTGGATATCAACGCTTTCATGAATGAGGGCCTGAATCCGTCCGACTTCCTGATGACGGACAAGGACGTGGCCGTGCAGTTGGACACCCAGACGGACTGGCCCATGCCGGGCTTCGCGGCCCAGGCGGTGGGGATCACGGCCGGCGAGACGCGCAAGTTCGATCTGTCTTTTGCCGACGACTACGCCAATGACTCGCTGCGCGGCCAGACCGCGCACTTTGAGGTGGTGTGCAAGGAAGTGAAGAGCCGCACGCTGCCGGAGTGGAACGACGATCTGGCCAAGGAGGTGGGCGAATTCCAAACCCTGGCCGAGTTGCGCGCCCGCGTGCAATCCGACCTGGAAAAAGAGGCGCAGCGCGCCCGCAACCGCGAATACGGGGACCAGGTGCTGGAGCAGCTTGTCGCCCAGTCCACCATCAAGTACCCGCCGGTGCTGCTGGAGCAGGAAGTGGATGATCTGCTGGCCGACCTGGATAACCGCCTGCGCGAGCAGCGCCTGACCTTGGACGACTATCTGAAGATTGAGAACAAGACGCGCGAGCAATTGCGCGAGGAGTACAAGCCCCGCGCCGAAGCGCGCCTGAAGCGCGCCCTGGTGCTGGGCCGGATCGTGGAGCACGAGCAGCTGGAAGTCCAGCCGGAGGAAGTGGCCGGCGAGGTCAGCCGCATGGCCGTGGCGCTGGGCGACCAGGCCGCGCGGGTGACGGATTACCTCAACTCGGACCGCGCCCGCCAATCGCTGACCATTGATCTGTTGACCGGCAAGGCCTTGGAACGGCTGGTGGCCATTGCCAAGGGCGAGACCGTTCCCGCCCCCGGCGCCGCCAGCCCGGAGGCCGAGACGGCGCCGGAGACCGCGCCCACCGGCGCTGAGGCCCAGACCTGAGCGGGCGCCTTTTTTGACGAAGGATGAGACTATGAGCCAATTTGATCCCAGTGCGCTGATCCCGATGGTGGTGGAGAGTTCCGGCCGGGGTGAGCGCGCCTATGATATCTACTCCTTGCTGCTCAAGGAGCGCATCGTTTTCCTGGGCACGCCCATCAACGATCAGGTGGCTAACGTGATCGTGGCCCAGCTGCTGTTCCTCAACCACGAGGACCCGAAGCGCGAGATCCAGATGTACATCAACTCGCCCGGCGGCGTGATCAACGCCGGCCTGGCGATCTACGACAC
>JAGOBN010000488.1 GCA_017999235.1 Anaerolineales bacterium
GGTCAGCAATACGCTGAGCTTGCGCGTGCAGGGCGCGCGTTTGGAGGCCTGGGTGAACAACACGCCGGTTTTCCAGACCACGGACGCGGCCTGGCCGGAGGGCGCTCTGGGGCTGATCGTCGGCTCCGATCCTTCTTCGGGTTTTAGCGCCCGCTTTGATGATTTGCGCGTGTGGGTGTTGCGCTGAGCGCGCCGGCTGGGTATTACCATCCGGTGCGGCAGTGTTACCACACGGTAACGCCGGCCGGGGAGGCCGGTAACCCAGGCCGGGTAAGGTGAATGGGTCACCACGGAGGTCACTATGTTGCGTCGAGCATTTCCCTGGATCTTTGTCTTAGCGGCGGCCGGCCTGTTGGCGGGCTGTCAGGCCAATCCCGCCACCACCCTGCCGCCCACGGCGGCGCCGGCCGGCCCCTCGGAAACCGTGCCGCCCCCCACTCCCACGGCCGTCATTCCCGCTTCAGCCACGCCCGTGCCAGCCACCGCTACGCCGGCAGCCACTGCCACCGAAACCGTCACGCCCACGCCAGCCGCCCCGCCCACGCCCGACCCGAACCTGGGCGTCGGCGCCACCCTGTACGAGGATAAGTTCGATGGGACGCGCTGGGGCTGGACGTTCCAAGACGAGGTGGTGAACTTCAGCCTGGGCGCCGGCCAGCTCAACGCCGTCATGGCGCGGTCAGACTCGTTCTGGCGGATCACCAGCGGGCCGGATTTCATCCGCGCGGGTGATGAGCAGGTGCGCGTGACGGTCCGCACCAACCTGTGCTACGACCAGGATGAATACGGCCTGCTCTTCCGCAACACCAGCACCCCGGACTTCAAGTTCAACGGCTACCTGTTTAAAGTGAACTGCGGCGGCCAGGCCCGCGTGGAGCTGCTGCGCGACAGCGCGCCCAGCATCCTGCTGGATTGGACGCCCGTGCCGGGGATTGTGGCCGGCGCGCCGGCCGAGAACACGCTGACCGTCTGGGCCGCCAAAGCGCAGATGCACTTCTATATCAACGACCGCTATGTGGGCACGGTGACGGACCAAGCCTTCGCCGACGGCGACATGGGCCTCTACCTGCGCGACCGCACCAACGGCGGCGTGTCGGTCAGCTTCGCGGACTTGACCATCAAAGCGGTGACGGCGCCGTAGACGGCGCGCCGCGGACGACATCGGATGCTCGCCCAGATAAACGGATGGGAACGGAGGCGGCCTATCCGTTTGTATCCGTTGATCCGCTTTGCCGCCGGGTGCCGGCTCTGGCCGCCGGCTCATCCAAGCGATCACGCAACAAAACACACCCTTTTGTTCGGCCGAGTTGACTTTCATTCCAATCACGGCTAATCTCGCCCGCAATCTGCTCCGTGGGAGGTGAAGTATGGCGACGTTAACGGCGGTGACGACCGCGCGCGTGAATTTGCGGGCCGGCGCCGGCACCCAGCACAGCATCCTGGCCACCCTGCCGGTGAAGACGGCGCTGGAGGTGCTGGAAAACCCGCCCGGCGATTGGCTCAAGGTGCAGGCGGCCGGCCGGATCGGTTACGTGCATCGCGGCTTCATCCAGTTGTCCAACCAGGGCGTCTCCGACGGTTTCCTGCGTGACAAGGCGGCGCCCACGCCGGCGCCGGCGGTAAGCCAGCCGCCGGCTGTCCCTCAGCCGCCGGCTGTAAGTCAGCCGCCGCTGCCAGCCGATTCGCTGGGCGCAGGCTTGGAGCAGGTGCCGCTTGAGCCGCCGGCCGCCCACAAACTGCGCGTCAATCCCAAAGACCCGCTCCTCAACCGCTTGGCCGCCAGTATCTGGAACCGCTTCGGCGGCCTGCTCACCGCGCTCTCGGCCGAACTCCAGGTGGAGCCGGCGGCGGCCGTGGCCGTGTTTGCGGTGGAATCCGGCGGCAACTGTTTTGACCCGGTCACCAAAAAAGTGGTGATCCGCTTCGAGAACCAGATCTTCTTCGATCAGTGGGGCAAGCGGCATCCCGACCTGTTCGCCCAGCATTTCACCTTCAACCCGGCCCAGCGCTGGCTGGATCACAAGTGGCGGCCGACGCCGGGCGAGCCCTGGCGGCCGGCGGAGCTGCCCAACTTCCACGGCAACCAGGGCCGCGAGTGGGAGGTCTTCAGCTTCGCGCAGACTCTGGATGACACCGCCGCCAAAATGTCCATCAGCCTGGGCGCGCCCCAGATCATGGGCTTCAACTACGCCAGCTGCGGCTACGAGTCGGTGCAGGAGATGTTCGCGGCCTTCGCGGCCGGCGAGCGCAGCCAGGTGATCGCGTTCTTCGACTTCGTCCAAGGGCCGAGCACGAATTCGCGCAGCGTCCTGGCCCTGCAGACGCAGGACTTCAACGCCTTCGCCGCGCGCTACAACGGGCCGGGCCAGGCCGCCAAGTACGGCAGCCTCATCCGCACCACCTACGACGCCTTTCAACAGATGCGCGCCGCGGCTGGGTTCTGATGGCGTAGTTTCCCTGGCGGCTAGATGACCACCTCGTCCGCGACCAAGCAGTTTCGCAACCGGCTGAATGACTTGGAGCCCAAGGCCTGGCTTAAATTCCAAAAGTCATGGTTTATCCACAACCCGCCCCCGCGCCGCAAGGACGTGCTGACCCATCCGGCCAAGTTTCCGGAGACCCTGGCGCAGGAGTTCATCGAGTTCTTCACCAAGCGGGGCCAGACGGTGCTGGACCCGATGATGGGGACCGGCTCGGCCCTGGTGGCCGCCCTGCGCGCCGGCCGTCAGGGCGTGGGCATTGAGCTCAACCCCAAGTATTTCCAGATCGCTCAACAGCTGCTGGCCGAGGAGCAGGCCGCGCTCCGCGCGGAGCGCGGGCCGGCCAAGCGGCTCAAGCTCTGCCTGTTCAACGCCGATGCCGCCCAGGCCGGCGCGCTCAAGCTGCCGCCCATCGACTATGTGATCACGTCGCCGCCGTACTGGGATATGCTGCACGCGCGCGGCGCCGAGACCCAGAAGAAGCGCCGCGGCACGCCCGGCCTGGATGTGGTCTACTCCGCCGATGACCGCGATCTGGGCAACGTGCGCGATTACGAGACGTTTGTGGAGCAATTGGCGCAGCTCTATGAAGCGTTGAACCCCGTGCTGAAGCCCAAGGCCTACCTGACCATCATCGTTAAAAACGTCAAGAAGGGCGGGAAGATCTACCCGCTGGCCTGGGACCTGGCGAAGCGCTTGGAACGGACCTACACCCTCAAGGACGAGAAGATCTGGGCGCAGGATAACCAGCGCCTCGCCCCGTACGGCCTCGGCAACGCCTGGGTGAGCAACACCTTTCACCATTACTGTCTGCAGTTCCGCAAACCCGCCGACGACTGATCACCACCCACTGATCCCTGCCCACTGATCACTGCTTCCCCCATGCTCTCCCCCGCCGACCTCCTCCGTCTGCCCTATGACGACACCTTGACGCGGGCCGGCGTGGAGTACGCCAAGCGCTCGCTGCACTACACCTTCAACCGCATGCACCTCGCGCCGGGTCCGCGCTTGCGGAAGATCGTGGCCGGCGTGGCCGTGGAGCTGGCCTTCCGCCGCTGGCTGGACGCGCAGGCGGTGCCGTATGACCTGCGCGGCCTGACCGCCTTCACCGAGAAAGATAAATATGATCTGAGCTTGGGCGGCCGGCGCGCGGATGTGAAGAGCTTCTTCCTCACCGACCGGGAGGCCATCAAAGCCCTGCGCCGCGACCCGGCCTGGCTGTTGGACGCCGAAGCGCTGGTGCCGGAAGATCAATTGAGCAGCGCCAAGCTCGAAGACGGCGATCTCTACGTCTTTGGCTTCCTCACCGGGCTGGAGGCGCGCCAGCCGGCCGACACGCTCAAGGCCGCCGCCGCCGGCCAGCCGTTGGAACTGGTGGCCACCTTGACCGAGCCCGGCTGGCTGGGGCGCGCCGCGTGGCGGTCGTTGGGGACGCTGGCGCTGAAAAGCAGCGGCGGGGCGCCGCTGGAATTGGAACTGGGCGGGCAGGGCCGGGACCGGGCGGCGCTGGTGGAGACGCTGACCCTGCCGCCGGCCACGCGCCTGGCCGTGCAGCGCCGCTTCTACGCCGTGCTCTTCCTGCGCGCGCTGCGCCCGCCCGAGGC
>JAGOBN010000489.1 GCA_017999235.1 Anaerolineales bacterium
GAGTAGTGAGGAGTGGGCAGTGAGTAGTTAGCAGGAGAGAGCGGGCAATCAGGACAATCTAACGAACCCACTACTCTTCACTACCCACTCTTCACTACCCACTCTCCACTGCCCACTCGCCACTGATTACTGTTCGGCCGATATCGCCGTGTAGACGCGCTCAATCGTCGCCGGATCGCCGGTAAAGGTCTTGCCGTTGGTGCGGTTGGCCATCCGCAGCAGCAGGTCTTTGTCGGCGTCGTCGCCGTAGGCGATGGTGAAGACCTTGATGCCCTGCACATCCTCGCCGCTGGGCAGGCAGTTAAACATGTCGCTCTCGGTCCGGCTGCTGGCGGTATCCTGGCCGTCCGAGAGCACCACAATGCCGTACAGGCGCTTCTCGCCGGCCGCTTCGTTCTCAGCGCGGACCTCGTTGATGCGGGCGGCCCCCGCGCAGACGGCGTCGTACAGCGCCGTGCCGCCCTCGGCGTACAGGCTCCGCACCCGGTCGCCCAACGCCTCGGCCACATCGCCGGCCCGCCCGGAAAGCTCCAGTTCGTTCACCGCGTTGCTAAACGGCAGGACGATGATCTCATCGTCTTTTTCCAGCCGCTTGATGAAGTTGGCCGTGGCTTCCACCGCGTTGGCGATCTTTTCGCCCTGCATGCTGCCGGAGGTGTCCACCACCACCAGCACCGTGGCTTTCTTCTTGGTCTGATGGAAGACGTCTTTGACCGCTTCAGCGGCGTCCCCGGACGGGCTTTGCAGGGCCGGCACCTGGGCCGTGGTCACGCGCGGATCGGTGCCGCCCTCCAGCGTGATAGGCGCGCGCAGGGCCACGGCCGGATCCACCGGCCGCAGATACTTCTCCACCGCCAGCTCCTGCTGTTCGCGCGCCAGCAGAAAATCGCGGTACAGCCGGGCGGCTTCTTTCTGGTCGGCCGTCACCCAGTCCGCGTCCACCACACAATACGGCTGCTCGGTCCAGAATGTGCCTTTGCCAGGGAAGATAAAGACCAGCGGGAAGCGCAACTCCGCGGCGCGCTCGGCGTTGGCTTTGAGCACCTCGGCCTCGCTGGCGGTGGAGGCATGCAGATAAGATGGGCCGCGGCGCGCCATCAGCGAGATCAGGTCGCGGGTCTGCACGCCATAGTGGTAAGTATGCTGCTCCACTTTTGTGAAGGCGTCGATCACGGCCTGGCTCTTCACATTCTCCGGCGTCAGGCCGCTGGTTTGGCCGAGGGTGTCATTCACCAGCGCCGTCATGATCAGCAGGCCGGCGTTGGAGTAATCCGGGTGGGTATGCCCAAACTTGAACTCGCCCCATTCCGGGTGGTTGTATTTGCCCCAGCCTTGCGGGTCGGCGGCCAGATCGACGAGCGTCTGCCAGGTGATGGATTGATCCGGCCAGCCCAGCGCCTCCGCGAACGGCCGCCACATGACGAAGCCGATGGGCGCGTAGACCGTGGGCCGGCAGGCGTCCGCGATCAGAGGCTGGCCGGTGCGGTCCCGCCAGACCTGGTTGGCGCCGTCCACCCAGCTTTGATCGCCGGGGCTCCAGACGGTGGGCTGGATCTTGCCGCTCAGGATATCGGTCTGCGAGCCGCCGGAGGTGACGTGCGTGACGCGCACGAAGATGGGCTGGCCGGCCGCGGTCTTGATCCCGGCGGCGTTGAACTTCTCGGTGGCGGCGTTAACCCAGTCCTCCTTGGTGTTGGAGGTGTAGAACGTGATCTCCACCGCGTTGGCGGGCGCGGCGGGCGTGGCGGTGCCGCTGGCGGTGGCCCCGCCGTCGCAATTGATGTTGATGGTGGGGCAGAGCGCGCCGGAGAAGAGCACCGAGACGCAGATGATGACGCCGAACACCAGCGCCGCCACCACCACGATGATAATGCCGATCCAGCGGTTGTTCTGGCCTTCACTGTAGATGCTCATGCGCTCAAGGCTCCTGAGACGGTGACTGGGCCGGTCGGCGCCGGCGGGGCTGAGTTTGGCAATTGAGAGTTTACGCGAAGTCGGCGCCGCGGCGGGCGGCCCCGCTGACGGCTGGCTGACGCTGTCCGCGCCGCCGCGCTTACTTGGCGGCGACGACGATCCGGAATCCCAGGAACGGGAAGTAGTAGCCGGGCGGGTAGCCGCGCCGGTAGGCGGCGCGCGCGCCGTAAGCCGAATCGTTATAAGAGCCGCCGCGCGCCACCCGTACGGCCTGGCCGGCCACAAAGCGCTCGTCCGGCAGGGGGGTATAGGCGCTGGCGGTCCATTCCTGCACGTTGCCGCCCATGTCCACGGCCCCGCACGCGCTCACATCGCCGGCCAGGCTGGCGGTGGGCGTCGTGTGGTTCAGGTCGCGCTCCAGGGTGTTGGCGTGCTCGGGCCGGAACTCGGCCCCCCACGGCCAGGGCCGGCCGTCGGCGCCGCGCGCGGCCTTCTCCCATTCTTCTTCCGTGGGCAGGCGCACCACCCGGCCCTTCTGCGCGCCCAGCCAGCGGCAATACGCCTCGGCCTCGTACACGGTGAGGCCGGCCACCGGGTGATCAAAGCGCGCCGACTGGGTCGGCCAATCCGCCGGCCGCGCGCGCTCCGGCCGGCCCCAGGTGAGCCCCCGGCCCTGCCGCCAGGCCCAGCCGGCCTCATCCCACCACGGTTGTTCAGTATAGCCGCCGGCCTCGATAAAAGCCGCGAATTGCTGCACCGTCACCGGGGCGTGGGCGATCTCAAACTCCGGCACCGTCACCTCGCGGCGCGGCGCCTCGCGCGGATGGAAGCGGCTGCCCATGACAAACGGGCCGCCGGGGACGCGGTGCAGCAAGCCGATGGAGCCGAGGTGCGCCTCGGATTCGGCCGGCCCGCGCCGCACCCACGCTTGAATAAATTCCGCGCCGTCTTGATCGCTCACGTGGTTATTTTAGCATTGCGGCCCGCGCCATGTGAAATCGGCGCCGGCTCCGCTCACCAACCGGCCGCCCTAAGCGAATTCTCATCTTCCGCCGCGCGTCAAAAATGCTACCATCCCCAGACCAGCGCGCTTCAGGCTGACCGGGCGCCCCGCCCGGCCGCGCCGGTCCAACACCTGCCACCCTGCCCTAGCCGCGCCGGCCAACGTCGCAAGCGGATGCCATGACGGATGTGCTCTTCGGCCAGTCCTACTTCCTGCGCTTTGACCCCAAGCTCTGGGACGCGCAGCAGCCGTATCCGCCGCTGGGGACGCTGTATGCCGCCGCCTACACGCGGCAGCGCGGCTATACGGTGGCCCTCTTCGACGCCATGCTGGCCGACTCCGAGCAGGACTGGGCGCGGGCGCTGGACGCGCACCAGCCGCGCTGCGCCGTTGTGTATGAAGACAACTTCAACTACCTGAGCAAAATGTGTCTGGGGCGCATGCGCGCCGCCGCGCTGGAGATGATCCGCTTGGCCCGCGCGCGCGGCTGCACCGTCATCGTGGCCGGCGCCGACGCCACCGACCACGCCGACCTGTATCTGGCGCACGGCGCGGATTTCGCGCTGCTGGGCGAGGGCGAACTGACCCTGGGCGAGCTGCTAGACGCCCTCACCGGCCGGCCGGCGGCGCGCCCGCTGGCCGAGATTCTGGGGCTGGCCTGGCCCGGCCGGCCGGCCGCCCAGACCCCGCGCCGGCCGGATCTGCGCGAGCTGGATGCGCTTCCCTTCCCGGCCTGGGATCTGGTGGAGGTGCCGCGCTACCGGGCCGTGTGGCAGGCCCGGCACGGGTACTTCTCCATGAACCTGGTCACCACGCGCGGCTGTCCCTACCACTGCAACTGGTGCGCCAAACCCATCTGGGGCCAGCGCTATCACGCGCGCTCCCCGGAAAACGTGGTGGCCGAGATGCGCTGGCTGCGCGAGCGCTATCAGCCCGATCATCTTTGGTTTGCGGACGACATTCTGGGGCTTAAGCCCGGCTGGATCGAACACTGGGCGCGGCTCCTGCAAGCCGCCGGCCTGCGGATCCCGTTCAAGTGCCTGATGCGCGCGGACCTGGTGAGCGAGGCGGCCGCCGCCGGCCTGGCCGCCGCCGGCTGCCAGATTGTGTGGCTGGGCGCCGAATCGGGCTCGCAGAAAATCCTGGATGCGATGGA
>JAGOBN010000490.1 GCA_017999235.1 Anaerolineales bacterium
TCACAAGCCCATCCCGCCGCTGGATCGGGCACGCGGGTAAGTTCGCGGATCGGCCGGCGGTGAAGGCGCGCCACACAGCCGTAACCCGGGCTTCTTCATAGAGGTCTCCAGCGGGAGGCAGCTAGTTCCGTGACAACGCGGCCTCCGCAGCCGCGCCAGATCTATCCCCGGGCGTTTGTGACGCTCTTGAGACCCTCACCCCCGACACTCGGAATGCACCTGATCAGATCGGACTTTGGCAAACCCGGGCCGATCACTCAGCTCGGCCGCCGCACGGTCGAGCGGCGGCGATGAGAACCTCGGAGAAACCCAGGCTGAACAGCGCTGAATTTGAAGGCCAGCCGACACACGTGCGCGGCCAAGCTCGCGCGGCCTGGTGGGCCAGCGTCCTGGCCAGCCTGGCCGCGCTGATCAGCCTGGCGGTCAGCGCGCACTCGAGCGCCTACTTCCCGCTCGACCTCACGGTCACCCAGGCCCTCCAAAGCCGGCAATCGCCGGCCCTGGATGCGCTGGCGCTCGGCGTGAACTGGCTCGGATATGCGCCGCAGATTGCCATTCTCAGCGGCGGGATTTGCCTCGGGCTGTGGGCCTTCGGCCGGCGCTGGGAAGGCGTGATCTTTTTATTCGGGGCCGCGCTCGAAGGCGGCGCCGCGGCCCTGATCAAGATGCTGGTCCAACGGCCCCGGCCCGACGTTCCCGGCCTCCACGTCTATCAGCAGCTGGGCGATTTCGCCTTTCCCAGCGGGCATGCGGGCTCCTATCTGCTGCTGTTTGGGCTGCTGGCGTACTTCATCTATCGCCAGGCGCGGCCGGCCTGGTGGCGGCCGCTGGCGCTGCTCGGGCTGGGCGGGTTGATCCTGGTCATCGGGCCGGTCCGGATCTACCTGGGCGAGCACTGGCTGAGCGATGTCGTGGGCGGCTATTTGCTTGGGGCGCTGAGTCTGCTGCTGCTGATCCGCTTATATCGCTGGGGTCAGGGCAAATTCGAAACCACGCCGGACCGCTCAGCCTGAACAACTCGGGAAGTGACGTCCGGGGCGTTTCTCATTCTGACGACAATCCAGCGCGGCCCGGCCGGCGTGGGCGCCAGTGTGTGTTCAGGCCCGCTCACGGCAAGGGCAGGATCGGGCCGGCCGGCTGGTTGGCGAATTCGTTCGCCGCGTAGTAGTTCGATCCGATCGCCTTCGCAAAAGCCTCCCGCGCCAGCGACGAAGTGGCGATGGGAAAGGCGGCGCCCATCTCCCAGTTGAACCAGACGACGGCCTTAATCCGGGGAAAATTCTGGGGCAGCTGCGTCAGGAAAGCGTCGGTGATCCATTGCGCCTTTTGCGCGCCGCCATCGCCAGCTTCTTGGGAAGCCGTTTCGCCGATCATCAGGGGCTTCGTGGGGGCCACGGCCAGAATCTCAGCATAGCTGTTCTTGATCCAGTTGACGCCGCTGCCGCTGAAAACCGTGTTGAAGCCCA
The DNA here is from genome assembly GCA_017999235.1 of Anaerolineales bacterium. The sequence continues at coordinate 1,467 of JAGOBN010000490.1, forward strand.
CCCAGGCGGTGTCTTTGTTATAGCCATCCAGGCATGTCCAATCCACATAGCTGTCGCCGGGATAGACCGCGGCCAAGGGCACCGTCACGCTGCTGGAGATATTCGGACACCACACCCAAGTGACATTGTCCGCGCCCACGCGCTCGAAAATATCGTGAACGTGCCGCCAGGCTTGAACATAGTCAGCGGGTTGGTTGCCGTTGAGCTGGACACTCCACGGGAATTGCCAATTCCCGTTCATCTCCCAATCGAAGCGCAGGAAGAACGGGTGTCCCCAGGCTTTAGCGTCCTGCGCCCACTGTTGAATATAGGCATCATAGCGGCCGGCCGTGATGGCGCGTAATTGGAAATCGGGCTGGTCGGTCCCGCCGCCTAACGCCCAGGACCCCCAATCCAGGAGCGGGAGCGACCCATGGGCCCGGGCATTGTCAAAATAGGTCTTCTGGAAAGGCTGAAAACTCCCATTCATTTTCCAGGGCTGGCCCCAGTGGAGAATGGCCACCTTTTTCTTGGCCTGCGCCTCAAAGACGGCCCAGACCCCCCCCGGCTGCAGCGCGGCCTGGGTGGGCGGCGTACAGTTGTCCACTAGCGCCCCCCAATAGATCCGGGAGCCGGCGCTGGGGGGGGTGGAAACGTGCGCGGCATTGATAAATGGAAGATAGAGAACGGTTATCGACTGCCCGCCAGTGGCATCGGATTTCACGACTGAACGGAGTTGGGACGGGCCGGCCCCCCCCGCCATCTGGGGCGCCGTGAACGCGCCGGTAAGGCCGAGGCCCATCAAGGCCATCCAGAAGAGCGGCCGCGGCAGTTCCGACGCGTAAATTGACTGTTTTTGTGATTGCATACACAACCTCCCTTTCGGGCCAAGATTGGCAGGCCTAGCGCCTTTAAGCAATCGTAGTTTGGTTGTTTTCCGAGATGCGGGAATCTACTTCACGGGGCTCAATCGATTTACCAACCATTGGCGAGAAATGCCGGCCATATAAAACATAAAACAATGGCTGACAACCCAATTGGCAGTAAACAGCGCTTTATGGTCGGTTCTAATCGGCCAAGGGACAGAGATATCTCTCAGCGGGCGGCTCACTCGAGCCGCGCTGAAAAAGATGGACCCCCGTGAGCGCGCCGGCGGGTTTTCGACCTGGGGAAGCTAGCGCCGGCGGGTCCGCCACCAGGCCGCCCAGCGCTCCTGGCCCTCCCCCCAAAACTGTCGGCCCAAGTCACGTTCCGGCTTGCGCCAACACAAAGCGGCATAGCCGCCGAGGTAAACCAGCCCGCCGGTTAGGCCCACCAATAACAGCGTGAAATAATTCGCCGGCTGCAGCCATTCCCGCAGGCCCACCACCACCACGGCCATCGGCACCGCGGGCGCGAGCGCCGGCCAGAAAATCTCGGCCACGGCCGTGCGGGCGGTGACGCCGTGCAGGCGCATTGCGTAAGGCATGATCAATCCAAACGCTTCCAGGGCATTGGGGATCAACGTCCCCAGCGCCACCCCCATGACGCCAAACGGCCGGACCAACACCACCGACAGGACCAGGTTCAGCAGCGCGGAGCCGAGCGCCAGCAGCGCCAGCCGCCGGTGGCGGGCCGTGCCCTGCAGGATGGAGCCGGCCGGCATCTGGCTGATGGTAAAAACGCCGGCGCAGGTCAAAACAATCAGCAGGCCGGCCGCTTCGGCATAGCGCGCGCCCACCCACACCGTTAGGAACGCCTCGGCCAGCACTATCAGACCGACGGCCAAGGGGATGGCAATGCCCAGCGTCAGCCGGCTGCTCAACAAGTAGAGCTGGCGGAGGCGGCCCTGGTCATCCGCCGCGCTCAACTGGGAAGCCAGCGGCATCAGCACTTTAACCATCTGATCACTGAGCAGTTGGGGGATTTCACTCAGCCGGCGGGCCAAAGAATACGGGGTGACCGCCGCGATCGGCAAGAACGCGCCGATGACGATCTCGTCGGTCTTGGTCTTGACCTGCGTCGCCACATTCAGCACCAGCAACGCGGAACTAAACGACGCCACCGGCCGCAGCAGCTTCCAGTCCAGGTCGCGCCAACTGAGGCGCAATTCTGGCGCGGCGCGGCGAATCAGCCACACCGCCGCCACTTGCATGCCCAGTTCCAGGGGGATCGCCACAGCCGTCAGCCCCACCACGCCGCCGCCCAATTGGATGACCACCAACATGCTGACCGCCGTTAACGTCACGCCGACGATGCTCAGGATGTTGACCAGCTCAAACCGCTGCAGACCGCGCAGGATCGCGTAAGTGATCGCGCTTGGCAGCCCGAGCGCCACGCCCACCCCGGTGAGCAGCGCCATCGTTTGGGCCCGGGCCGCCAGGCCCGCCGACAGGCCGAACCAGACCGGCACCCAGGGCGCCGCCACCACACTTAACAGCAGCGCCAGCCCGCCCAGGGCGGTATACAGGCCCAGCGCCGTGGCGACCAGCCGTTGGGCCTGGGTGACATCACCACGCGCGCGATATTCGGCGATGTACTTGGAAACCGCGCTGGCGATGCCCAGATCCAGCAGACCCCCATACGCCGCCAATGATCCGATCAAAGCCCACAGCCCATAATCATCCGCGCCCAGCGTGCGCACC
>JAGOBN010000491.1 GCA_017999235.1 Anaerolineales bacterium
GCGCGGCCAAGGGCCATCTCTGGCAGCCGGGCGCCGGCGGGATGTGCCTGCATACGATTTTGCTGGATCGCGGCGATCCCCGCCGCATGTTCGTGGCCATCTCGGCGGCCGGCGCGTTCCGCACCGATGACGCGGGCGCGACCTGGCGGCCCGTCAACCAGGGCTTGCTCTCGCCGTTTGAATTGCCGGACGCGACGGCCGAGGTCGGCCACTGCGTCCACAGCCTGGCCCTCCACCCCTCGCGGCCCAATGTGCTCTACATGCAGAAGCACTGGGACGTGATGCGCAGCGACAACGGCGGCGAGGCCTGGCACGAGATCAGCGGCAACTTGCCCAGCGATTTCGGCTTCCCCATTGCCGTCCACGCCCACGAGCCGGAGACGGTCTACGTCATTCCGATCAAGAGCGATTCGGAACACTATCCGCCCGAGGGCAAGCTGCGCGTGTACCGCAGCCGCGCCGGCGGGAACGAGTGGGAGGCGTTGACCCACGGCCTGCCGCAGAGCGACTGCTATGTGAACGTCTTGCGGAGCGCGCTGGCCGTCGATACGCTGGACTCGTGCGGCGTGTATTTCGGCACCACGGGTGGGCAGGTGTACGCGTCGGCGGACGCCGGCGACACCTGGGCGCCCATCGTCCGGGACCTGCCGGCCGTGCTGTCGGTGGAGGTCCAGACCCTGCCATGATCCGGGTCACTCTCCCGCCGCATCTGCGGACCTTGGCGCGCGTCACGCGGGAGGTGGAGCTGACGGTGGACGGGCCGGCGACGCTGGGCGGGGTGCTGGACGCTTTGGAAGCGCGGTATCCCATGCTGCGCGGGACCATCCGCGATCAGGTCACCCGCCAGCGCCGGCCGTTTATCCGCTTCTTCGCCAACGGACTCGACCTGTCGCACACGGCGGCGGATGATCCGCTGCCGGCGGAGGTGGGGGCGGGCGTGGAGTTGCTGCGCATCGTGGGGGCGATGGCCGGCGGTTAGCGCGGCCGCGCCCGGGGCCGGTCAGCCCAGGCGGTGTTCGACGACCGTGGTTTGCAGGGAGTGGCCGCCCACATCCAGATACAACTGCCGTTCGGTAACCGCGAGGGCGCAGGTCAGCCGGCGCTCCAACCGCGCCTCAAAATCGGCGATAAAGCGGCGGTCCAGGACATAGAGGGGGATCTGCGCGGCCTGATGGATGGGCGCCCGCCCCAGGTTGTGCTTGAGGATGGCGATGTCTTTGTGGGTGTAGACCACCACCCGCTCCGCCAGCTTGTTGGCGCGGTGCAGACGTTCGGCCGTGGGCGCTCCGATGTCGATCCACACCTTGAGCTGGCCCGTGCGGTCATGCACCCACAGCGCCGGCTGGTCCGCATCCGCCAACCCTTTGGAAAAAGCAATGCCGTCCTGATACTCCAGACAGTAAGCCAGGACGCGCGTCAACATATGCTCGGCCGCTTCGCTGGGGTGCAAGGCGACCCGCAGGTCCAGGGTTTCGTACACGCCCCGGTCCATATCCGCCAGGGCGATGTTGAAGTTGTAGATGGTGGCGCCCAAGGCCATGGACGGGTTGGCTCCTGACTAAGGCACATCGCCAGGGGGCGAATGTGAGGGGGCTTTAGTGTGGTTTCCAGGGCGCGGGCCGGGTGGGGTGGTTCGAGCGGCGGCGCGCCGGCCGCTATTGTCGCCCAGGTTGGGTTTGGCGGCTACCCGCGGCCGTGGTCAGCGTGAGCGGGTCCAGCCGGCCGCCAGCCGGCTAGACCCGTGGGGGGCGGCGCTTTAGTGCGGGTGGCTGGCGGCCGGGTCCGCCTGATGCAAGCCGACGATAATCCCGCAGTTGTCCTTGAAATACGCCTGGTAACCCACGCCGGGGATCACGTCTTTGGGCAGCACGATCTCGCCGCCGTTGGCCAGGACCTTGGCGATGGCGGCATCAATGTCGCTGACTTCCAGGGTGTTGATGGTCCCGCGAAACTGTTCGCTGGCGCTCGGCATCAGCCCGCCGTTGAGGCCTGGGGTGCTGGCGTCCCCGGTGGTGATCAGCCAATAATCCACCGGCCCTGCCCACTTCTGAATTTGCCAGCCGAACACCTCCCGGTAAAACGCCGCCGTCTTTTCGAGATCCGGGGTCGCCAATTCAAAATGGGTAAAGCGGTTCATACGTGACCTCCAGGCGAATTAGACTTACTTTGGCCGAATAACCCTATAGTAAATTAGAACATAAGTTCAGTCAACTTAATAGAAATCAGGCGGCTCCGCATTGAGAGCCGCCTAAAGTGGCCAGAGATCTTGAAGCGGATCAGCTTCTCCGCCGTGCGGGCTAAGGCTTGCGGGGTTTGGCCGGCCGAAAGCGCTTTCCGGCCGGCGCCTCGGCTTTGGGCCGGAACCGGCCGGCGGGCTTGCCGGGCGCGCTCCGCGGGCTGAAGCCGCGCTGGGATTGGGGTGGCGGGACATCGCGGCTGGTGGCGCGCCGGACCATCACCACCCGGTTGCGGATGGTGGCGCCAGCCATGGCGGCCAGCACCTGGTTGAGATACTCGGCGGGGATATCCACGAACGAGAAATCGTCGTAGATGTCAATCGCGCCGATCACCTTGCCGGGCAAGTGCGCCTCGTTGGCAATCGCGCCCACCAAATCGGCCGGCCGCACGCCGCCCGCGCGCCCGGCATCGATAAAGAGCCGGAGCATGCCGGCCTCCACTTGCGCCACATCTTCGGGCGCGGGTTCGGTGGGCACCACCAGCGGTTTATCGCCGCGCGCCAGCCGCGCGGCGGCGGCGGCTACCTCAGCCATGTCCCGCCCGCTTTCTTGGACCAGGCTCTCCACCAGCTCCAGGTACAGCTCCAGCTCCTCTTCCTGCAGGGTCTTCAGCAGGCGCTCTTTGAACAGCGCCATGCGGCGCGCCGCCACGTCGGCCTGGCTGGGGACCTTCACGGCGGTCAGCCGCTTGCCGGTATAGCGCTCGATCTCGCGCTTCATGCGTTCTTCGCGCGGGGTGACAAACAGGATAGCCTTGCCGGCGCGGCCGGCCCGCGCCGTGCGCCCGATGCGGTGGACGTAGGCCTCGGGATCGGCGGGGATATCGTAGTTGATGACGCGCGTGATCTGGTCCACATCCAGGCCGCGCGCCGCCACATCGGTCGCGATGACAATCTCCGTCTGCCCGCTCCGCAGGCGGCGGATAACGGCTTCGCGCTGCGCTTGGTTGAGGTCGCCGTGCAGGGCCTCCGCCGCGTAGCCGCGCGTCTGCAGCTTCTCCGCCAGATCCGCGGCGCGCAGCTTGGTGCGCGCAAAGGTGAGACAGGCCTCGCCGGGCGTGGCTTCGGTCTCCAGCAGATGGGTGAGCGCATCCAGCTTTTGCGGTTCCGGCACGTTCATATAATGCTGTTCGACGGTCGGCACGGTCAGGGTGGCGTGCGTGATCTCCACCCGGGCGGGGTCGCGCAGATACTGCTCCGCGATGCGCCGCACCTCGCGCGGCAGGGTGGCCGAGAACAGCGCCATCTGCCGGCCGGCCGGCGCTTGCTCCAGAATCCAGGCCACATCTTCCAGGAACCCCATCCGCAGCATCTCGTCCGCTTCATCCAGCACCACGGTCTGCAGGCCCGCCAGATCCAGCGTGCCGCGCCGCAGATGATCCATGATCCGGCCGGGGGTGCCGACCACGATGTGCAGGCCCGTGCTCAGCCGGTTAACCTGTTTCTGGATGGAGTCGCCGCCGTAAATGGGCAGGACGCGGACGCGGCCCAGGCGTTTGGCGTAGGTGTGGAAGGCGTCGGCCACCTGGATGGCCAGCTCGCGCGTCGGCGTCAGCACCAGGGCCTGGACGACGTTCCGGTCCAGCGCCAGCCGCTCCAAAATCGGCAGCGCGAACGCCGCCGTCTTGCCGGTGCCGGTCTGGGCCTGGCCGATTAGATCCCGGCCGGCCAACAGCCAGGGGATGGTTTGCTGCTGAATGGGCGTGGGCGTCTCGTAGCCCACGTCGCTGAGGGTTTGAATCAGGGCGGCGCTTAACCCCAGTTGGGTAAAGCCTTCGGCGGGGAGGGGTTGCTCGGTCGTCATGGCATCTCCGGATGGGTGCGTAAGCC
>JAGOBN010000492.1 GCA_017999235.1 Anaerolineales bacterium
CGACTATATGGCCCCCGAACAGGTGGTTGGGGACACGGTCGATCAGCGCGCCGACCTCTACGCGCTGGGGGTGATGCTCTTTGAATTACTCACTGGGCGGCTGCCCTTTCACGGCGATTCAAAAACCGCCGTGGCCCTGCGCCGGCTGGCTGAGCCGGCCCCGGATCCCCGCCGGATCAAGCCGGATTTGCCCGAGGCGCTCGCCCGGGTCGTGGCGCGGAGTCTGGCCCGCGAACCCGACGAGCGTTATCAAACCGCCGAAGAGTTTCTGGGCCATCTGCAGGCCGCGCTTTACGAAGTTGATGAGCACGTCTTGTGGCCGGCGACACCCGGGCTGGAGCTGCTCAACGCGCTGCCGACGCAGCCGGCGCGCGGCGCGGTTACCCGCCTGCCGGCCGGTGCAACGGTCCCGCTCCCCGACCCGCCGCTCAGCGTGGTGCGGACCGTCCCGCCGCCTGAACCGAGCTTACCACCTTCGGCTGGTCAATTTGTGGGGCGCACGATCGAACTGGTCCGCTACCAGGCCGATCTTCGGCAGCGCCATCTGGCCGTGATCTTCGGGATGCCGGGCGTGGGCAAGACCACTCTGGCCGCGGCGCTGCTCGAAGCGGCTGGCCGACCGGCCCGGATCTTCTGGCACACCTTCAAGCCGGGTGAGAGTGCGGCCGTGGTGATTTGGAAGCTGGCTGGCTTTCTGGCTTGGCACGCTCAGCCCGAGGTCTGGCAGATGCTGGGGGCATCCACGCAAACGGGCGGAACCCTGCCGCCCATGGCGGTGCTTCTGGACTATCTCTTCCAGCATCTCCGTGAGCGCGGGTATTGGCTCTGTTTCGATGATTTTGAGCAGGCCGCTGAGGACGCTGTGCGCGACGATTTGCTCGCGCGCCTTTTGCCGGCTGTCGCGGCCGGCGAATTGGAGGCCGTGATTATCAGCCAGCGCCGGCCGGATTTCGCGGCCGAGGACGCCGAACCGTTGGCCGGCCTCTCGTTGACGGATATGCAGGCGCTGGTGCAAGCGCGTGCCCTGACGCTGGCGGATGCGGCTACGGCGGAACTTTATGCCGTGACGGGCGGTAACGCGCGCGTCTTGATGTTGGCGCTGGACGGCTTGCGGCGAGCCAAAGACCCAGCTCGCCAGATCGCGCGCCTGACCGAGAGCGATCAGATTGAGCGTTTCTTGATTAAGGAAGTGGACGGGGCACTGACGGATGATGAGCGCGGTGTGATGCAAGCCGTGGCCATCCTGCTTGGCTATCCAGGGTCGCGCGACGCCATCTCAGCGGTTATGGAGGGCGAGAGTGTGCGCCGGCCGTTGAATGACCTGGTGGGTCGCTCGCTGGTCCAGGTGCAGGATGAGGATGGTCAGCGTGTTTACTGGCTATCGGAATTGGTGCGCGGTTATTACTACGACCTGATTCACCAACGGGACCGCCAGGCCATGCACCAACGGGCGGCGGAGTTCTATGAAGGCATTCCCGAGCCGCTGCGTTCGGCGGTGCATTTTCAACGCTCGGGTGAGCCGGCGCGCGCGGTCCGCCTAATTGCGGCCGACGTCTGGCTCATTCTGAACCAGGGTCAAGGCCGCAACCTAAGCACGACGTTGGAGCAGTTCGCTCAGCGGCAGCTGACGCCGGCCGATTGGGTGACGGTCTTGTGGGCCCGGGGCCAGACGTATGCCTTCCTGGGCGAGCCGGACGCGGCGCGGGCCAGCTACACCGCGATCTTGGCGGCCGGCCCGGCCGAGGCCAACCTGATTGCCCGGACATACCTGGGCTTGGGCGAACTTCTGCAGTATGACGCCCCGCGCGAAGCTCTGGATTACCTGGAACGCGGGTTGACGGTCGTTCAAGACGCCCAGGATAAAGCCAGCTTGTTAATCCGGCTGGGGGTGGTGCAGGATCTGTTGGGGGATTCGGAAAGAGCGATCGCGACGCTGCAGGCGGGGCTGACCTTGCTCGGTGATGCACCTGACAGCCGGCGTGCGACGGCTGTCACCAACCTGGGCGCGATCTACTGTCTGCGCGGCGACCTGGCGCGGGGCGTCCCCTATTTCGAAGCCGCGCTTCAAATGTATGAGCAGCTCTACAACCTATGGGGCATGGTAGGCGCTTGGCAGAATCTAGCGGTGACGCTGGACCAGGCCGGCCGCTGGGAGGAGGCCCAGGCCCACTATCAACGCGCGCTGGACGCGGCCGAGACGCTGGGCAGCCGGGGCAAGCAGTTTAACGCCTTACTGGGACTAGGCATCCTTGAACACAAGCGCGGCGACTCCGGACTGGCCGAGCAGCATCTGCTCGCCGCGGTGGAGAATGCCCGCCGGCGGGTGGCGCGCGGTGATTTGAGTTATGTGCTGCCGGTGCTGGCTGGGCTGTATTTGGACACCCAGCAGTTGGACCGCGTGCCGGTCCTGTTGACGGAAGCCGCCGGCCATATCCAGCTCACGGGTGACCAGGCGCCGCTGCCGGAAGTTGAACGGAATTGGGGCCGGCTTGAATTGGCGCACGGCCGCCTGGATGAGGCCAGGGTTCATCTGGAAGCTTCGCTCTCAGTGGCGCAGGCATTGAATCTGGCGCTGGAGGCCGGCCTGACCTGGCGCGTGTTGGGCCAGCTCCATCTGGCGCAAGGCGACCCCGCGGCTGCGCGGGCTGCGCTGAGCAGCAGCCAGCAGATTCTGGATAGAGTAGACGCTCACGAAGCCGCCCGGACTCAGCGTCTATTGGAGCAACTATGAACATCTCCTGTCTGCCCGGATCCGCGGCTCTCTACCGACGGGCGCTGCTCTGCGCGGGGATCTTATTGTTGGCGGCACTTATGGTGATCAAAGTGACCAAGCTTGCCGCCCTGACGCCGCTAATCTCAGGCGCGGCTCGCCCCGGTCTCCCTTTGCCATTGGGTCGGTCTGCGGCCGGGTGGCTGTCTCCATGGAATTTCGCTTCAGCCGACAACATTTCTGCGGCTCGTCCGGCGCCTTTGGCCATTGGGTTGCGCCGGTCACACGCACTGACTGATCTTCGGACGGTGTCGGCGTCGTTTGTGGCTTACACCACCCAATACTGTACCCTGCCTTTGTGTTTGGACTGGGCGTCGTCCAACACAGAGGATACGCGCAGTCTGGCCTGGGGCGATTATGATAATGACGGTGACTTGGATTTAGCGGTAGGAAACTATGGCCAACCCAACCATGTCTACCGCAACGATCATGGGGTGTTGACGACGAGCGGCATCTGGTCGTCCACTGAAAGTGACGATACCCAGAGTGTGGCCTGGGGTGATTACGACGGCGATAGTGATTTGGACTTGGTCGTGGGAAATGCTTTTGCGCCAAACCGGCTGTATCGTAATGATACTGGAGTTCTGACACCTAGCGCTGTTTGGTCGTCTAACGAGAGCGATTTCACCTTAAGTGTGGCTTGGGGTGACTATGACGGCGATGGTGATCTGGATTTGGCAGTCGGGAATGCTGGTCCCAATCGTTTATATCGCAATGATACCGGAGTCCTGACGCCGAGCGCCGTTTGGTCAAGCTCCGAGAGCGATACTACCTGGAGTGTGGCCTGGGGGGATTCTGATGGCGATGGCGATCTTGATCTAGCTGCCGGCAACGATTTTGCGCCCAATCGTCTCTATCGCAACGATGGAGGAACGTTACTATTGACCGCCGTTTGGGCATCCTCCGAGACGGATCATAGCCGTAGTGTGGCCTGGGGCGATTACGACGGGGATGGCGATCCTGACCTCGCCGTGGGAAATTATCCCGAGGCCAATCGTATTTATCGTAATGACGGCGGGGCTTTGACGCCGAGCGCTATTTGGTCATCGGCTGAGAGCGACAATACTTATAGTGTGGCCTGGGCTGATTATGACAGCGACGGCGACTTGGACCTGGCGACTGGAAATGCTTTTGGGCCGAGCCGGTTGTATCGCAATGACGCCGGGGTCTTGCCGGCGAACGCCGTTTGGTCATCGGCCGAGAGTGATTTTACTTACAACGTCGCCTGGGGCGATTACGATGGAGATGGTGACCTGGATTTAGCAGTCGGTGGGAACGGCCCCAATC
>JAGOBN010000493.1 GCA_017999235.1 Anaerolineales bacterium
CGCAAGCCGTCCAAAAACAGGCCGCTGAACAGATCAAACTGCGCGCGCGCCACCCAGACATCCGGCGCGAAGCCGGGCTGGGCCGGCGTGATCGGCCGGAAGTGGATGGGCAGCCCCACCTGGGCCTGCGGCTGCAGCGCATGAATGGCCCGATACGCGGCGGCGTGGGCGCGCAGTAGGGTGACCGCCACCCGCATGGCCGCGAACATATCCCGTTGGCCGGGGGGGAAGACGCCATTGACCCAGCCCTGATACATATACACGTTCGGCTCGTTGAGGGTGGCCCACCAGTCCACCTGATCGCCCAAGGCCCGCACGACCCGCTCCACGTAGCGGGTGAACAGCCCCACCACGTCCGGATTCTCCCAGCCGCCGCGCTCGGCCAGCCAGAGCGGATTGACGAAGTGGTGCAGGGTCACCAGCGGCCGCAGGCCCCGCGCCCGCAGGCCGGCCGCCATCTCATGGTAGTACGCGAGCGCGGCGTCATCCCAGCGGCCGGGCTCCGGCTCCACCCGGCTCCATTCCACGGAGAACCGGTGCGCGGTATGGCCGTCCTGCGCGGCGCGGTCAAAGTCCTCGCGCCACCGCCCGCCCGCCCACCAGTCACACGCCGAGCCGGAGCGGTGCGCCTCCGCAATGTGGCCGGCCGTCTGCTCCCACTGCCAAAAATCGGTGGCCGTGCTCTGGCCCTCCACCTGGTAACCGGCGGTGGCCGCCCCCCATAGAAAGCTGTCCGGGAAGATGTGCGTCGCGTGGGCCATGATTAAACTGGAAACCGGGTGATCGGTGGAGGTGGGGGCTCAGAGGTTGGGGTAAGCGCTTGGCTCGCGGACGGCTTGGGCCACGAACTCCCGGTGTCCGGTATCTTCAAAGCCCACCGCTTCCGCCAGCCGGATCGAATAGTCGTTGTTTTCAGAAACGACGTACAGCGGTGTGCGGCCCGTCTGCAGCAGCAGCCCGACCAGCGTGGACACGACCGATTTGCCCCAGCCGCGCCCCCGAACGGCCGGCTCGGTGTACACGTACACTTCGGCAAACCGCGGCGACTGCCAGTTGACGCCGGCCACCGCCCCCAGCTGCTCGCCCGTGCGGATTTCACAGCGCGGCGCGCCGCCCGGATCGCGGGTGGTAACGGTTAGGACATTGATCAGCGGCTGGTAGCGGTCGGCCCGAAACTGATACAGGCGGTGCGGCTCCGCGCCGCTGACGGTCAGGTACTTATTGGCCCAGGGCGCCAATTCCAACGGCACGGTGAGATAGACCGGCCGGCCCGGCGGCAGACCAGCCGCAAACAGCGCCCGGGCGGCGGCCTCGGTGCGCGCCCGATACGTCACCAGCGGCCGGAATAAATCCATGCCGGTCCGCGCCCGCACAATAAACCCCTCCGGGGCGCCCTCGCCGCCAGTCTGCGTAAACACCTCCGCCCGCGCCGCGGGGGCGTGCAGGGCGTAGTAACTAGCCAAAGCGTCCGCCGCGGCCCGCTCATCCAGCAAGCGCCGCGCCTGATGGCGGACCGCCTCGCGTTCCGAGAGTTCCCAAGTCATGGCCGCGAGTATAGCACGGCCGTTCGCGGCCCCAGCGCCACCAACTCATCTCCAACGCCGGCGGCGGTTTGGTCCTTGCCACCGGCCCTAAAACCGGATAAATTGTCGTGGCTTTACTCTGCCGAGCAAAGGAACCTGCCCGTGGCCACCTTGTCCCCCGCCCTGCTGCTTGCTTGGGATATTGCCGCCAATGAAGCCGCCAACGCCCGCCAAGCGCTGATTGAGCCCACCCACCTCTTTATTGGCGTGTGCAAGCTCGAGGATTTTTCGTCGACCACGGCGCTGCTCAACCTGGGCTATAGCCAGGCGGACGCGGAGGGCATGCGGCCCGAGATCGAGGCTCTGGTGACGGTGTTTTACCAATTCGGCCTCAGCCCCACCACCATGCGCCGGGACCTGCGCCTGCGGCGCAATACCGGCATGCTGAACATGCTCAGCGGCTGGACCACCGGCATGCTGCGCCCGCCGGCCGAGCGGCCGGCCGAGACTACGGTGATCCACCGCTCGCAGGCCAGCCGCGTCGTCTTCGCCCGCGCCGACGAATTGGCCCTGATCAACGGCTCGTTCTCCACCGGGCCCGCGCACCTGCTGGCCGCCCTGCTCGAAGACACGCAAAGCCCGGTGGCGGCCTGGCTCCGCAAACATCAGGTGGACCAGGACGCGCTGCGCCAAGCCGCGCTGGAGCCGCGCCCCCAACTGCCCCGCTAAACCAAGCCGGCTTCGAGCGCCGTCAGATCCGCCCAGGTCTCGCGCCGGCGGATCAAGCGCGCTTGCCCGCCATCCACCAGCACTTCGGCCGGCCGCGGCTGGGCGTTGTAGTTGGACGCCATGCTGTAGCCATACGCGCCGGCGTTCAAGATCGCCAGCCCATCCCCCGCCGCCAGCGGCGGCAGCCGCCGCTCCCGCCCCACCACGTCCGCCGATTCACAGATGGGGCCGGCCACATCGCACAGCTCGGCCGCCATTTCCGCCGGCGCCTGCCAGGGGAGGATGGCGTGATAGGCATCGTACAAGGCCGGCCGCAGCAGATGATGCATGCCGGTGTCCACGATGACCACGCGCCTGCCGGCCATGTGTTTGACGGCTTGCACCGTTGTGAGCAGCGCGCCGGCCTCCGCCGCCAGGTAACGGCCCGGCTCCAATTGGATGCGCAAGCGGTCCCGCCAGGGCCGCAGCAGCGCCACCAGCGGCCGCGCGAAGTCTTCAATCGGCGGATATTCGTCCTCCGGGCGATAAGGCACCGGGAAGCCGCCTCCCAGGTCCAACTGGTCCAGCCCTGGATGCGCGCCCAGAAAATCTAAGGCCGCCTGGACCGCACGCACCGCCGGCCCGGGGTCCGCCATTTGCGAACCGATATGCAGATGCGCGCCGCGCAGATTAACGGCCGGATACGCGCTCATCCGCGCCGCCAGCGCGTGGGCCTCCGCCAACGGCAGCCCGAATTTGCTGCGGCCGCCCCCGGTGCGGATGTGGTGATGGGTGTCCGGCTCCACATCCGGATTGAGACGGAAGGCTGCCCGGGCCCGGACGCCACGCGCGGCGGCTAAAGCATTCAGGCGCGCCAGCTCGTCCGCCGATTCCACGTTGAAGCATCCCACCCCGGCCGCCAGGCCGGCCGCCAACTCCGCCTCAGTCTTGCCCACGCCCGCAAAGACCAGATGCTCCGGGTCGGCGCCGGCCGCCAGCGCGCAGTGCAGCTCGCCCCCGGAAACGATGTCGAAGCCGGCCCCCTCCGCGCGCAGCACGCGCAGGAGGCTGAGATTGGCGTTGGCCTTGACCGCAAAACAAATCAGCGGCCGCAGCGGCGCGAAGGCCGCGGCCAGCCGGCGGTAGTTCGCGCGCAGCGCCGCCGCGGAGTAGACGTAGAGCGGCGTGCCATAGGCCCGCGCCAGATCGGCCAGCGGGACCTCATCCACGTGCAGCTGGCCGGCCTGATAGTGAAAAGACGTCATCGGCCGGTGCGCCTTAACCCGCGGCGGCCGCGGAGGGGGCGGCCGGGTCCGCCGCCGGCGCCGCAACGGGCGGCGCGGCCAGGGTCTCCGCGCCCCACAACAATAGCGCGATCCAGATCAGGTCCGCCACCAACAGATGCACCAGCTGGGTCCAGAGCGGCACCAGCAGCAAGACGTTGGTCAACCCCACCGCCCATTGCGCCACCACCAGGCCAAAGACAATCCAGGCCCAGCGCCGCGCGGCCGGCGTCGGCGTGGCGCGGTCATAGGCCAGCGCCAGCCACACCAGATACACGCCCACCGCAATCGAGATGCCGGGATGCCACAGACGCAGACGCACCAAGAAGTTGGCCGCCGGGTCAAATTTCTGGGCCAGCCCAGCCACCAGGTTCTCGGCCGGAAACAGCAGATCCCCCAGCGAGATCAGCGAGCCAGTGCTGCTGATGACGATCAGGCCCAGCGCGCCCAGGCCAAACGCCCAGGTGAGCGGGCCGCGCCCGCGCCAGTGGATGGGCGCGCCGCCGGAAGCCGCGCGGGCCGTGTAGAGAATGACGG
>JAGOBN010000494.1 GCA_017999235.1 Anaerolineales bacterium
CGGTCCCCAGCGACGTCTCTGACATCGTCTCCTACATCACCACGCTGCAGGAAGACGCCAAGGCCGCCGGCCTGACGATCAAGCAGATCACCATGCCCCAGGCCCAGTACTGGGACGTGTGGACCACGGTCCCGGCCGGCGTGACCGCCTGGACGCACCGCCCGCTGGCCGTCATGCTCCTGCCGCTGGCCTATATCGCCGACGCCGACGGCAAACCCGTGCCGTGGAACGAATCCAAGTGGGTGGATCAGGAGTTCAGCGACCTGCTGGTCAAAGCGCAGGGCATCGCCGACAACGAGGCGCGCCGCGCGGTGATGAAGGATCTGGAGCGCATCCAGCAGGAGCGCGGCTCCATCGCCATCGCCTACTGGCAGAAGATCTGGGACGTCTACAACCCGGCGGTTCAGAACGCCGGCGCGCATCCCACCGGCTACATCCTGGTGAATGACGCCTGGCTGGACCCGGACAAGAATCCGTTCAAATAACGCCCGCTGACTGACGCCGGCCGGCGCGCAGAGCCTGACTTTCGCGGTGGTTAAGCGCGAAAGGCGCCTGCGCGCCGGCCCGGTTTTTTTGCGGCCGGCCGCGCGCGGCGGGTGACGGAGGTGACACAATGGTCAAATTTCTGGTGCGCCGGGTCTTTTTCCTGATCCTGACTTTGTTCGCGGTCTCCGTGGTGATCTTTGCGGTGTCCGAGCTGGCGCCCAGCAACATCGCCGTCAACACCCTCGGCAACACCATCACCCCCGAGCAGGAAGCGTCCTTCAACGCCCAGAACGGGCTGGACCAGCCCCCGGTCACCCGCTATATCCGCTGGATGCTGGGCAGCGATTGGCAGGCCGCGCAGTTGATCGGCCGGCCGGTGGAGCGCGTCTATGACGCGGCCGGCGACCGCTACACGTGGTGGATCGTCGGCGCCGACGGCCGCTTGTATCAAACGTACACCAACGACGCCGAGACCATCATCAAGGTGGTCCGGCAGACCAGCGGCCCGCCGGTGGAAGAGCCTTTGGGCGCCGACATCTGGCGCACGGACGCGGAAGGCTTTGAGGTCTTCTGGGGCATCGACCCGAACGGGCGGGCGGCCATGTGGGTGCGCGGCGACAGCCAGCGCTCCTGGACGCTGACCAAAGCCACCTGGACCTCGGCCGCCGGCGCCCCGCGCTCGTACATCCCGCTGCAGCGCGGCCTGCTGCGCGGCGATCCGGGCGTGTCCTTCCTCACCCAGCGGCCGGTGGCCGAGACGCTCTCGCGCCGGCTGGTCAACACCGGTTACCTGGCCGGCATCGCCTTTGTCTTTATCATGCCGCTGGCGCTGGCGCTGGGCCTGCTGGCCGGCTTGAACGAGGGCAAATTCCTGGACCGCTTCCTGTCCATCAGCAGCCTGATCGCCACCGCCACGCCCGAATTCGCCAGCGGCGTGTTCCTGGTGCTGATCTTCGCCAGCTGGCTGCGCTGGTTCCCCGGCTCGGTGGCGCTGACCACCGACACCAATATTTTTGAGAACCCCAAGATGCTGGTCCTGCCGATCATGACGCTCACCCTGGTGGAGCTGGGCTATGTGCTGCGGATCACCCGCGCCAGCATGGTGGAGGTGATGCGCACCAATTACATCCGCACCGCCGTGCTCAAGGGTCTGCCGGCCACGCGCATCGTCCTGCGCCACGCCCTGCGCAACGCCCTGATGGCGCCCATCACCGTGATCATGCTGCACGTCAACTGGCTGGTGGGCGGGCTGGTGGTGGTTGAATCGGTCTTCGGCTTTCCGGGGCTGGGGCGGCTGGCGCTGGACGCGGCGCTCTTCAAAGATGTCTTTGTCGTGGAAGCGGTCACGATGGTGTTGATCGTCATCGCGGTGGTGAGCCAGCTGCTGGCCGACATCGTCTACACCTTCCTCAACCCGCGCATCCGCTTCGCCTGACCAGGAGACCGCCATGGCCGTCATCGAGCAACGCCCGGAAGCGCCCCCGGCCGCCTCCCGCGCCACAACTTTTCTGCGGCAGGTCCGCGAATTTGGCGGTCTGCTGACCCGCTCACGCACCGCGCTGGCCGGCCTGAGCCTGGTCCTGGTCTGGCTGGTGGTCGCCACCTTCGCCGACGACTGCCTCATCCAGCCGCGCTGCTGGGCCAACGACCCGAAATTTGAGACCACGCCCTGGCTGGCGCGCTATTCGCCCTTCGAGCAGTTCGACGGCCCGGTGCTGGCCGGCCCCTCGGCCGACCACTGGCTGGGGACCGACCGCAACGGCCGCGATATCTGGGCGCGCCTGGCCCAGGGCTCGCGCGTCATCCTGACCCTGGCGCCGGCGGCCGTGATCATCGCCCTGCTGCTGGGCGGCACGCTGGGCGTCATCGCCGGCTATTACGGCGGCCTGGTGGACGAGATCACCATGCGCGTCCTGGACGCCATGCTGGCCTTCCCCAACATTCTGCTCTACATGATCATCATCGCCGCGCTCGGCCCCTCGCCCTTGAACGTGGTGATCGCCATCACGGTGGCCGGCCTGCCGGGCATCGCCCGCCTGGTGCGCAGCCTGACGATGGACATCCGCACCCGGGATTATGTGGCCGCCGCCGAGACGCGGGGCGAGAGCCCGTGGTACATCATGTACGTCGAGATCCTGCCCAACGCCAGCGGCCCGATCCTGGTGGACGCGATGCTGCGCGTGGGCTACGCGGTCTTCGCCATCGGCACGCTCGGCTTCCTGGGCCTGGGACTGCCGCCGCCCTCGCCGGACTGGGGCAGCATCGTCAATGACGGCCGGTCCTTCATCATGGCCGGCCATCCGTGGGGGGCCTTGGCCGGCTCACTGGCGACCGCCTCGCTGGTGGTGGGCCTGAATCTGATGGCCGACGGCGTGAACGAAGAACTGCAGCGGTACCGGTAAATGATCACGTCCCGCGCTGGCAGCGCGGGACGCGGGGAGCAGGGTATGACGCGCTCGTCAGCAAAAATGGGGCAGCCGGTCGTCTCCGTGCGGGACCTGGCGATCTCGTATGAAACGCGCCAGGGCGACGTGCCGGCCGTGCGCGAGGTGAGCTTCGATATCCATCGCGGCGAAACCCTGGGCATCGTGGGGGAATCGGGCTGCGGCAAGACCACCATCGCCTACGGCCTGGTGAATTATCTGGGCCGCAACGGCAAGATCGTGCGCGGCGATATCCTCTTTCAGGGCCAGTCCATGGTCGGCCGCACGCCGGAACAGCTCCGCAAGCTGCGCGGCGACCAGATCGCGATGGTGTATCAGGACCCGATGACGTCGCTCAACCCGGTGCTGCGCATCGGCGAGCAGATGACCGAGGTGCTCACCATCCACCGCAGCATCCCGCAGGAGGCCGCCCGCCAGCACTGCGTGGACATGCTGCGGCGCGTCTACATGCCGGACCCGGAGAAGGTGCTGGAGCGCTTCCCGCACCAGATCTCGGGCGGCCAGCAGCAGCGCGTGATCATCGCCATGGCCATGCTCAACAACCCGGCCCTGCTGGTGATGGACGAGCCCACCACCGCCCTGGACGTGACCGTGGAAGCGGCGGTGCTGGACCTGGTCTCGGACCTGCGCCGGGATTTTGACACCGCCATCCTGTTCATCAGCCACAACCTGGGCGTCATGGCCCGCGTCAGCGACCGCATCGGCGTCATGTACGCGGGCGAGATGGTGGAACTGGCGGCGGTGGAGGAGATCTTCGCCAACCCGCGGCACCCGTACACGCAAGGCCTCATCCGGTGCCTGCCCAAGCTGGGCAACAACAAATCCAGCAGCATCCTGCACCCCATCCGCGGACGCGTGCCGCCGCCCAACCTGCTGCCGCCCGGCTGCGTGTTTGAGCCGCGCTGTGATTACGCGCGCGACGCCTGCCGGACGGAGCGCCCGGCGATCCGCAAACTGAACGAGCAGCATCTGACGCGCTGCCTGTTCTCCGAGGAGATTGACGCCCAGCAGTGGCGGCCGCCGGCGGATGAGCTGGCCATGCTCACGCCCGCCAACGCCGGCGCCGGCGACGCCCTGCTGCACGTCGATCAGCTGCAGACGTACTACCGCCACCCGAACA
>JAGOBN010000495.1 GCA_017999235.1 Anaerolineales bacterium
GCACCCGGGATGCTCTGCGCCTCGGCATTACGCCCCGGACGCTCTATGCCCTGCGCGCGGCCGGCGTGATCACCGAGATGAGCCGCGGGCTGTATCGGCTCGCGGACCTGCCGCCCCTGGAATACCCGGACCTGGTAACGGCCGCGCTGAAGATTCCGCAGGGCGTCATCTGTCTGATCTCGGCCCTGGCCTTTCACGACCTGACGACGCAGATCCCGCATGCGGTGCATGTGGCCGTGCCGGCGGGCGCCGAGCGGCCGCGGCTGAGCTACCCGCCCGTGCGGGTATTCTGGTTTTCCGGGCTGGCGTTCAGCCGAGGGATCGAGACGCACACCCTGGATCGGGTGGCGGTGAAGGTGTATTCGCCTGAGAAGACGGTCGCCGATTGCTTCAAGCTGCGCCACCGGCTCGGACTGGACATCGCGCTGGAAGCGCTGCGCCGCCAGCGCCAGGCGCGGCCCGGCCAGATCGATCAATTGCTGTATTACGCGCGGCTCAACCGGGTGGAACGGGTGATGCGGCCCTATCTGGAGGCCCTGGCATGACCAAGATCGAACCTAAAAACCTGCCGGCGTCGGTGCATCAGCGGCTGCTCAATCTGGCCCGCCAGCGCCAGCGCCCCTTTGACGAACTGCTCCGATACTACGCCATCGAGCGCTTTCTCTATCGACTGGCGCAATCCCCCTACCAGGACCGCTTCATCTTGAAAGGGGCTCTGATCTTCACCACTTGGGGCGCGCCTCAGTCGCGGCCGACGCGCGATATCGATTTCTTGGTCTACACCCTGAACACGGTCGAGAACGTCGTGGCCATCATCCAAGCCATCGCCCAGCAGGCGGTCACGCCGGATGGCTTCAGCTTCGACCCGGCCACGGTCACGGGCGAGGTCATCAAAGAAAGAGCTGAGTACCAAGGGGTGCGCGTTCACTTTGCCGGCCAATTGGGCCAAGCCCGCATCCCACTGCAAATCGATTTGGCCTTCTCGGACATCGTCTCGCCTGGCCCGCAAATGGTGAGCTACCCCTCCCTGCTCGGCTATCCGAGTCCGCGCCTGCGCGGTTATCCCCGGGAGGCGGTTGTGGCGGAGAAGTTCCATGCCCTGGTTACACTGGGGATGGTCAACAGCCGGATGAAGGATTTCTACGATCTCTGGCTGCTCGCCAGCCAGTTCGAATTTGAGGGTCTTATCCTAACAGTAGCCATCCGCGAGACCTTTGCGCGCCGGGCCACCGACCTGCCGGCAGAAATCCCAGCCGCCCTTGGCGCCGATTTCGTCCAGGCCAAGCAAGGCCAGTGGCAGGCCTTCCTGGCCACCGCCCAGCTCACCCAGGCCCCGGCCAGCCTGGGTGACGTTCTCGCCGACATACGCCAATTCGTCTGGCCGGCCAGCGAAGCCCTGCGGGCGGAAACGCCTTTCACCGGCCGCTGGCCAGCCGGCGGCCCCTGGCAGCCACCCGCCGGCTAGTCTGAGCCGACCAGCGCCTATTCGCCTCACTCATGCGGCTGAGGCTGGCCGGCCGGCGCCGCCGGCTCGATATCCAACAGCCCTGGATGACCGGCCGCGCGCAGCACCTCGTCCGTGACCTCGACCGACAGGTTCAGCGCCAGGCCCAGCCGGATCACCATATCGCGCCCGGGCTTGGACTTGCCCGAGCAGATGCGGTGGGTATAGCCGGGCGAGGTCCAGGCTCGGTGGGAGAGCTGATCATGGCTGATCCCCGAGCGGCGGCGGATCGTCTCAATCATTTCGTGGAAAGGGGCCGGCAGCATGATCCTCCTCCAAGGTGAAAACCATGGCCTTCATCATAGGCAAATCGGCCCGTCAGAGTTTGAGATTCACTTGAGAATCGCTTGAGAATCGCTCGAGTTTTCAAGCCACCCAGAATTGCCCTTTGCCTGCTGGCCACTGCCACAACTCGATTTCACCCAGAGTTTGAGATTCACTTGAGAATCGCTTGAGATTTACTGGAAGGCTCCAGTTGGCCCAGGATCGCCCGGCCCAACCGGGCTTCAGTCTTAACTTCGGGTATCTCCAAATTGCCGCTTCAATTTCGAGATACCCGAAATTCACACAGGCTCCCCGATGATTCGATCAATTTCAGGCCGCCTGGTCCTTCAGGGCGCGTCGAAACGCTGTTGGTTGGGGCGAACATCGCAAGCCAAACCAGCGCCATCGCCGTCCCCTATTGCGCCGCGACCCGAAATTTTCCATCATGCCTGCGGCCGGCAACCGCGCCGAACGGATGGCGCGCCCGGCCCAAGACCAAACGATATGGCCGTGGCGTGCGTTGCAGGCCTCGGCGGCAAGCAAGGGAGCCCTCATGTCCGCAGGCCGTGTGCGTCAGGCCAAGACTTGGCCTGAATCTTTTGAGAAGGAGGTTCGGGAACTGCTCGAATCGCTCCCGGATCAACACCTTGTCTGTGCCAATCCCTTGGCCCAGGCCTTAGCGCCGGTTTTCCGGGCCGCCTTCCCGGAGCTGGCATCCCTGCCGTTTGAACGCGTGATCTGCGGCGGGTTACACCGGCTTTGGCGGCAAACCGCGGGTCAGGTGTTAATCGGAGAAGGCACTTTCCAGCGGCTCAATAAGTTCTTTGCTTTGGAAGTCTTATTTCTCTACCCCGCCTGGCATGGCCGACACCGGCTTGGTCTTGGGGAGGACGCCTTGCTGTCGTACAGCGAGCCGCTCACCCGCAAGGAGGCGGCCATCCGCATGGCTCGGCCGGATTATCTAGCCCTGATCTATGCGGATGGAGAACTGGATAAAGCTCAGACTATTCTAGAAAAACACCGGGGATTTCTTGAGGAGATCGGCCAGACCCAAGGCGGCGCACAGCCAGAACAGACCTTCAATAGCCGAATAGACAAAGCCGTTGAAATCCTGGCGAAAGCGCTGTGGAAGATGGCGCCAGCGCTTTACGCACCGGCCTGAAACCACAATGACTCAAGCAAGTTCTCGTCCGTAGCCGGTGAGGCGCTGGGTCAGCCGGCCGGCCAGGCTCGGGCTCGCCCAGCCCAGCGTTGCCAGGATTAACTGGGCCTCCTGCCGATACGCCGCGACTTTGTCGCAAGTCCAGCTGGCTGGCGCTGGCCGCAGGTTCACTACCCGGTCCGCCAGTTTCACCAGTGCGATTTCACGCGGCTGCTGTTGAATGCGACGCAGGCTGTCCGCCAGCTGTTGGTTTTTGGGCAAGGCCGCATTCTTGGTGAGGGCTTGCACACCCGCCGCCACCCGTTCGCCGAAATCGCGGCGCAGGTCAGCGTATTGGACCGCGGTGTCCTCCAAGGTGTCATGGAGCAGCGCGCAGGCCACGGCCAGGTCGCCGTCTAGGCCAGCCTCGACCTGCAGGGCCGCCGTCACCTCAGCTGCGACCAGTATGACGTGGAGCAGATAGGGGGCCGGCGAGTCCGTGATCGTCTGGCCTTGATGCGCGCCGGCGGTGACGAGCGCGGCCTGCTGATAGATCTCGGGCGACCACAAGCTGGGCATCCGCGTTTCCTGTCAGTCGTGCTCTTCTGGTTTCCAACCCTCATCGAGCAATGCCTGCGCCAATGCCACGGCTTGTTGCCGGCCCATGGTGGGGAACCCCCATTTATTGAGCAAGGCCATCAATTGCCAGTGCTCGCCGGCCTCCGAGAAGCCCTCGGCCGGATCCGGCGTGCGGCTGAACTGCGTGTAGAGCTCGTCATATTGCTGGCGAGTCAGGCGAGGTTCTGGATCAAGCGAAGTCACTGGCCGATCCCCAAGTGCCTGAGGAGCAGCCCCCACAGCACCAAGACCAGGATGATCACGGTCATTAAGATGAGCTGCGTCAGCAAGACCAGGGTCATCTCCGCTGTCACGACCCGGCGCTCACCACGTATAAACAGGCCCAGATCCAGCATGCCGCATTCCAGTTCCTTGTGCAGCCAGTTGTACCAATCTATGAGGCGGCGAGCCAAGGCACGGGGTTTTGTTGAGTGTTGCGGCGTTGTTTTCATCGGCGATCGTTTTCCCGTGCAGGTTTACCAAGGATTATTCTGAGGTGTTGACGCCCCCGTTTGGTGTTA
>JAGOBN010000024.1 GCA_017999235.1 Anaerolineales bacterium
TCAGCGCGCGCAGGCCGAGTGGCCGTGGGTGGGCGCGAACATGTTCTGGTTTTTCAAACGCGCCTCAGATGCGGAGAAAGATCAGGCCTGGTATTACTTCCGCATGGCCGACCCGGATTTCACGCTGCGGCCCGTCTACGCGGCGGTGCGGGACTACATCGCCGGCGCGCGCGCCATGTATCCGGGCTGGTTCCAGGAAGACCATTGGGCCGTGGACTGGACCGGCTGGCGCGTGACGCTGACCCCGGCCGCGACCTTCGGCGCGCAGCGCACGGCCGAGCGCGCCGGCGCCGATGCCCGCTTCACCTTCTCCGGCACGGACTTGATCGTGCTGGTCACGCGCGGGCCGGCCGGCGGCCGGCTGACCGTCAACGTGGACGGCGGGCCGGCGCGGGTGTTTGACCTGCGCGCCGAGCAGCCGGCGCCGGCCACGCGGTTGCTCGTGGCCGGCGGACTGCCGGCCGGCCGCCACTCGGTGGTGCTGACGGCCGAAACCGGGCCGGAGTTCGAGGTCAGCGTGGACGGTTTCATCGTGCGGGACACGCCCGACCGGACGGGCTGGCTGTTAGCGGCCCTGCTGGCCGGATTGGCCGCCGTATGGCTGGCCGTCAAACGCTCGCCGGCCGCTGACCGGCACTAATGGGATGTTGACGCCGTTGCGCCGCCGGTCAGCCGTCATCCCGCGTCTGGCGGTCTTGGTCCTGCTCCTGGCGGCCGGCCTGCGCTTCTACCGGATTGATTTCCAAAGCTATTGGAACGACGAGGGCAACACGCGCGCGCTGGTGGCGCGGGACGGGCCGGCGCTGCTCGCCAACACCGCCGCCGATATCCATCCGCCCGGCTATTACCTGCTGCTTAAAGCGTGGCGGGATCAGATCGGCGAGAGCGAGTTTGCGCTGCGCGGCTTTTCGGCCCTGGCCGGCGTGGTATTGGTGGCCCTGCTCTACCGCCTGGGGCGCGCGGCGGGGGCCGGCCTGGCCGCGGCCCTGCTGGGCGCCGTCAACCCGTTCCTCATCTATTACGCGCAGGAAGCGCGCATGTACGCGCTGTTGGCCACGGCCGGCGCGGCCGCGTTCTTCCTGTTCAGCGAACTCTGGCGCGCCAGTCTACGCTCCGCGCGCCGGCCGTGGGCGCTCATCGCGGGCTTCGGCCTCGCCACCGCTTTCGGGCTGTACCTCCATTACGCCTTCGGTTTCATTATCCTGGCGCAGGGCGCGGCGCTCGGTCTGGGCCGGAGCTGGGAAGCGCTACGCGCGCGTGGCCACACCCGGCTCGCCCGCCCCCTCATCTCGAATTACCTGCTGTCCCAGGCCCTGGCCGTCAGCGTTTACCTACCCTGGCTGCCCATTGCGTACCGCCAACTGACGGGCTGGCCGGCGGCGCGCGAGTTTCATCCGTTGTGGGAGTCACTTCTGGATCTGACCCGCTACCTGGCCTTTGGCCGCACACTCCCGACCGGTGACGGGCTGTGGGGGCTGGCCGCTGTGGGGGCGCTGGTGGTGTTGGGGCTTGGGGCGCTGGTCAGGCGTTTCGGCTGGCCGGGGGCCGGTCAGCCTAACCCGCCGGCCGCCTCGCCTCATCTCCCGCTCAGCCCGGCCCCCCGATCCCTAAATCCCTATCCCTTAATCATCCTCCTCTGGCTGCTCGTCCCCGCCGGCCTCACCCTCGCCTTCGGCTTGCTGACGGAAGCCTTCGCCAAGTTCTTGCTCGTCGCCGTCCCGCCGCTGTGCCTGCTGTTGGGGGCGGCGCTGAGTGGAGCGGGGGTGGTGGAGGTTGGACAGTGGACCGCCGGCCGGCGCGCGTGGCCCTTAATGCTGGGGCGGTGGGTTTTAGGCGGGGGGGTTTTGTTCGTCACGTATCTCTCGCTCAACAATCTCTATTTCAACGCGGCCTACTTTCGCGACGACTATCGCGGGATCGCGCGGTATATTGCGGCCCTGGGCCGGCCCGGCGACGCCGTGATCACCAACGCGCCCAATCAAGCGGAGGCCTTTGATTACTACCTGCGGTCTGACCTGCCCGGCCGGCCGCCGCTCTTTCCCCTGCCGGACAGCCGGCCGCTGGACCCGGCCCGCACGGCCGCGCAGTTGGCCGAGATCGCGGCGCGCCATGACCACCTCTATGTCGTCTATTGGGGGGACGCGCAAGCCGATCCGGAAAAATTCATCGAGAGCTGGCTGACCGCCAACACCTTCACGGCCGGCAGCCAGTGGTTCGGGCAGGTGCGGCTGGCCACGTATGCCGCCGCGCGGCCGGCCGGCACGCCAGACACGGCCTCCGGCGCGCGCTTTGGCGGGGCCATCACTTTGGCGGGTTACACGCTGCGCGCCGCGGATCTGGCGCCCGGCGACATCGCCCAGCTCACCTTGTTCTGGCGCGCGGACCCGGCGCCGGCCGAACGCTACAAGGTCTTTGTCCACCTCTACGCGGACGTGGACGCGCCGCCGGTGGCCCAGCAGGACGGCGAACCCGGCGGCGGCCTCGCGCCCACCACCACCTGGGCCGCGGGCCAGACGTACGCCGACAATCATGGGCTGTTGATCCCGGCCGATCTGCCCCCCGGTCAGTATCAGCTGCGGCTGGGCTTATACAACCTGGCCACCGGCGAGCGCCTGCCCGTGGCGGTTGGCGATACAATCACCGGGGACCGCCTGGATCTAGGCGCGATCGTTATTCGTTAGCGCGTTCATCCCAGGGGTCACCCGGCGTTTGTGGGTTTCGTAAAGGAGCGTCAGTCATGCGCGTCATCATCACCGGCGGCGGCGGCTTAATCGGCCGCGAGTTGGTTGCCAGCCTGGCCGTCGAAGGCCATGAGATCATCGTGCTCAGCCGGAATCCGGCGCGCGTCACCGATCTGCCCTCGCGCGCGCAGGCCGTGGCCTGGGACGGCCGCACGGCGCAGGGCTGGGGGCAGTGGGTGGATGGCGCGGAGGCGATTGTGAATCTGGCCGGCGAAAGCATCGCCGGCGGCGACAGTATTCCCAGCATCCTCCTGCGCGGCCGCTGGACGGCGGCCCGCAAGCAGGCCATCGAGCGCAGCCGTCTGAACGCCGGCCAGGCCGTCGTCGAGGCGGTGCGCGCCGCGGCCCGCAAACCGGCCGTGGTGATCCAGGCCTCGGCGGTGGGCTATTACGGCAGCCAAGGTGACAGCGAACTGCCGGAGGACAAGCCGGCCGGCCGTGATTTTCTGGCGCAGATTTGCGTGGCGTGGGAAAACGCGACCGCCCCGGTGGCCGCGCTGGGCGTGCGGCATGTGGTCGCGCGCACGGGCGTGGTGCTCAGCCGGCAGGGCGGCGTTCTGCCGCTGCTCTCGTTTCCGTACAGCCTGTTCGCGGGCGGGCCGCTGGGCAGCGGCCGGCAGTGGTTCCCGTGGATTCACATGGACGACGAGATCGGGGCGCTGCAGAAATTGCTGACCAGTTCGAGCGCGCAGGGCGCTTACAACCTGTGCGCGCCCAAGCCGCTCACCAACGAGGCGTTTGGAAAATTGATCGGGCGCGCGCTGCGCCGGCCGCACTGGATGCCGGCGCCGGCCTTCGCGCTGCGGCTGGCGCTGGGCGAGATCGCCGACGGCCTGCTGCTCACCAGCCAGCGGCAGATCCCTAAACGGCTGCAGCAGCTGGGCTACAAATTCCGCTATCCGGAGGCGGAGACCGCCCTGCAGGATCTCCTGCGCTGATCCAGCTTCAGCGGCCGCGTTGGCCGGCCGCTGAATTGACGCGCTCGTTTTCAGGCGACCGGCGCGGCCGGCGTCGGTTTAATATCCGGCACCAGCCGCCAGACCACCAGCAGCATCACCAGATTCAAGCCAGCCGCCAAACCGCCCACCCAGCCGAAGCCGACGTGAAACAGCGCGCCGCCCAGCGCCCCGCCCAGCATGCGTCCCAGCCCGGAAAACAACACATTGGTGCTCAGCAATAAGCCGCGCGCCGCCGGCTGGAGTTCGCTCAACAGCGGCAGACTGCCCACGATCGTGGCTTCATAAGCAAAATACGCCAGGAAGACCCCGGCCAGCGCCAGCTCCAGCCGGGCGGGCAGAAACGGCAGCGCCAGGTAGGCGGCGGCGCTTAAGGCGCCGGCCGCCAGCACCAGCCGGCGCTTGCCCAACCGGTCGGACAGCGCCGCCACCGCCCCCTCGCCGGCCAATTCCGCCAGCCCGATGACGATGACGGACGCGCCCAGCGCCGCGATCTGCAAATTAAACGTCCCCTCCAGCCATTGGCCGTAAGCGATATTCAACAGCTCGTTGGCCATGGCAGTTAACAACCCCAGGCTCATCGCGCCCAGCAAGGCCGGCTGACGAAACAAGGCGATCACCCCGGCGAAAAGCGGCTGGGCCGGGCCGCGGCCGGCCGGCGGGGTCTGGGCGGGGATGATGCGCCAGATCCCCCACATCGCCAGCAGCCCCAGTGCCGCCAGCGGCGCGAAGGGCGCGCGCCAATCACCGCCGGCCAACAGCAGGCCCAACAACGGGATGCCGGCCAGGGTGGCGCCGGACCAGCCGATCTCGCTTAGCGCGATCACCAAGCCGCGCTGGGCGTACCGGGTGCGGTCTCCCAGATACGCCAGCAAGGCGGGATCAAACAGCAGTTTGGCGAGCGCGACGCCGAACAACGCCGCCACAAAGGTGGCCAGCGAGGGCGCGAGCGCCGCCAGCCCCAGGCTGGCCGTGAACAACCCCAGGCCCGCCGTCATGGCCACGCGCCGGCCAAAGCGGTCCGGCACCAGGCCGAAGACCGGGGACACCAGGCTCAGCGCGCTGCGCGCCGAGAGCAGCAGGGTGAGCGTCTCCACCGGCACGCCCAGCCCCCGGCTGAAGGCCGGCAGAAATGGGTAGACCATCCGGAACGTGGTGTTAAGCAGCACCCGGATCGGGGTGGTGACCAGCAGCAACGCGCCCAGGGAGCGCCCAGGGTTGGCGGCCGGCGGCGCGGCGGAGGTCATTTAGTTTTGTTGAGGACGGCTTGGATTTCGTCGGCGGCGCGCCGGGCGGCGTGCAAGGTCAGGCCGAGCTTGGCGTCTTTTTGGATCAGGATCGCCAGGGCGGCATCGTGGGTGACGGGCAGCACGGCGATGGTGCCGTGCTCACCTTCCATCAAGACGCGCTCCATCTGGCCCTGGTTCAGGCGCGTCAGGGTTTTTTCCGCCTGGCCGGCCACCACCGCCGCCAGCGCCGCCACATGCTCGCCGCCGGTGGGGTCGTGGATGTTGGCGTCCCAGCCGGGCGGGAAGGCCGCGATCACCAGTCCATCCTGGGTGATAACGGCCGAGCCGCGGATGGCCGGCGCGCTGTGGTGCAGCGCCTGCAGGCTGCGATAGAAGGCCTCCGAGCGGTACTGGATGGGCATGGCGCTAATTTACCGCGAAGCGCGGAAACCCGCCAGTCTCCCTGCGCTATAATGACGCGTCGCCGTTTGGCTTTTCAGAAAGGATTTTTATGGCCAACCTTGCCGCTGCTCAACCGCACGGGCGCCTCTTTAATTTCTCCGCCGGCCCGGCCACCCTGCCGCTCGCGGTGCTGGAACAGGCCCAGGCCGAACTGCTCAACTGGCGCGGCACCGGCATGTCGGTGCTGGAAATGAGCCACCGCTCGGCCGGCTTTGAGACCATCCTGGGCGAGGCGGAGGCCGATCTGCGCGCGCTCTACGGGATCCCAGCCAACTACAAGGTTTTGTTTCTGCAGGGCGGCGCGACGCTGCAGTTTGCCATGCACCCCTACAACCTGCGCCCGGCCGGCCAATCGGCCGATTACGTGGTGACGGGCGCCTGGTCCAAGGCCGCCTTCAATGAGGCCAAAAAGCTGGGTGCGGCGCGCACGGCGTTTGACCAGGCCGCAGGCTACTTCCCGGCGCAGGCCGAATTGCAGCTGGACCCGCAGGCCGCGTACCTGCATTTCTGCTCCAACGAGACCATCCACGGCGTGGAGGCCGCGGCCGAGCCGGTGCCGCCGCCCGGCGTCGAGCTGACCTGCGATGCCTCGTCGGATTTTGTCAGCCGGCCGGTGGACATTGCCAAATACGGGCTGATCTACGCCGGCGCGCAGAAGAACGCCGGCCCGGCCGGGGTGACGCTGGTGATCATCCGCGAGGATCTGCTGGCGCGCACGCCGGCCGGCCTGCCGATCATGCTGGATTACAAGCTCCAGGCCGACAACCAATCGCTCTACAACACGCCGCCCTGCTTCGCCATCTATATCGTCGGCCTGGTCTTCAAGTGGCTGCGCGGGCTGGGCGGCCTGGCCGCCATCGCCGAGCGCAACCAGGCCAAGGCCGGCCTGATCTACACCGCCATCGACCAGAGCGGCGGCTTCTACCGCGGCCTGGCCCGCCCGGACAGCCGCTCGCAGATGAACATTACCTTCCGCCTGCCGGATGAGGCGCTGGACGGCCAGTTTGCCAAAGAGGCGGCCAAAGACGGCCTGGATGGGCTCAAGGGTCATCGGTCCGTGGGCGGCATCCGCGCATCCACCTACAACGCCCTGCCGCGCGAGGCGGCGGAAGCGCTGGCCCAGTTCATGGTCGAATTTCAACGCAAGCACGGGTGATATGACTCTCAAAATCCTCATCGCCGACGGCCTGGCCGAGGCCGGCGTCAATTTGCTGAAAACGGCCGGCGACGTCACCGTCAGCTCCAAGATCACGGCCGCCGAACTGCTGGCCGCGCTGCCGGAGTATCACGCCCTGGTGGTGCGCTCGCGCACCAAGGTCACGCGCGCGGTGCTGGAAGCCGGGGCCGCCCTGAAGGTGGTCGGCCGGGCCGGCGTGGGCGTGGACAACATCGACGTGGCCGCCGCCGTGGCGCGCGGCGTCACCGTGGTCAACAGCCCGCAGGCCGCCACCACCTCGGTGGCCGAACTGACCATGGGCTTGCTGTTGGCGCTGGCCCGTTCGCTGACCGCCCTGGATGGCTCCATGAAGCAGGGAAAATGGGAGAAGAGCGCCTTCATCGGCACCGAGCTGGCCGGCAAGACGCTGGGCGTGATGGGGCTGGGGCGCATCGGCTCCGAGGTGGTGCGCCGCGCGCGCGCCTTTGAAATGAAGCCGATCGCCTACGACCCGCACAAGACGGCGGCCACCATCCACGAGCGCGGCGCGGAGCCGGTCTCGCTTGATGAGATCCTGGCCCAAGCCGATTACCTCTCGCTGCATCTGCCGCTCAACGCCGAGACGCAGAACCTATTGAGCGCCAGCCGGCTGGCGCAGATGAAGCCGGGCGCGCGGCTGTTGTGTTTGGCGCGCGGCGGCATGCTGGATGAAGAGGCGCTGCGCGTCGCTTTGGATGAGGGCCGCTTGGCCGGCGCCGCGCTGGATGTGTTCGCGGCCGAGCCGCCGCCGGCCGGCTCGCTGGCCGCGCATCCCAAGGTCATCGCCACGCCGCACATCGGCGCGCAGACGCAGGAGGCGCAAGCCCGCGCCGGCCTGGCCATCGCGGCCGAGGTGCTGGCCGTGCTGCAGGGCCGTGAGCCGCGCTGGCGGGTGACGGCGAACGATTAGCCGGGTAGAATACTTTTTTAGTTGGGCCCGTAGCTCAATGGCAGAGCACGCGGCTTAAGCGCAGTGGCTCAAGATCAAGGCCGGGGTTATTGTGTCCTTTTCATGAGCCAATGCAACGGGCGGCTGATCAAGTAATTGACCAGTTTCACCTGCCAAATTCGGGGAAGCCTAAATCGGCTGACGGCCGACACGGTAATCCCGAGCCAAGCTGGCCGCGCCCGCCCAAGGCAGGGCGGCCAGAAGGTGTAGAGACTAGACGGCAGGCACCCCTCCGGGGTGAAGGGATAGTCCAGCCCACAAACCTATCGGGGCGGCGAAAGCCGCGGTGGGAAGCATAACCGCTTGGTTGCAGGTTCAAATCCTGCCGGGCCCACACTTGAAACGCCGCTTATCTTCAAACCGATAGGCGGCGTTTCTGTTTAAGCCCGCTCACGGCCCTAATTCCGCCAGGGCGCTCAACGCCTGCGGCTGATCCGGCTCCAGGGTCAGCACCTGGTGATACACGCGCCGCGCGGCTTCCAGCTCGCCGGCCGCCCGGTATTTCTCGGCAATCAACAGCCACACATCGAGATTCGGCCGCTCCGGGTACATCCGCTGGGCCGTCTCCCAGGCGTAGGCGGTTAATAATGGCCGGCCCTGCTCGGCGCGGTAATACCCCCAGGTGTAAAGCTCCTGCTCCATGCCGGCCGGATCGTCCAGTTGATGAAACATCACCGCCGCGGTCTCCGTCCGGCCCACCCAGGTGTACGCCAGCCCCAGCCCTTTGACGGTGGCGAGATAGTGCGGTTCGGCGCGCAACGCCGTCTCCAACGGAGCCAGCGCGGCGGCAAAATCGCCGTAGGCCACCAGCAGATTGCCCAGCCGGCGGTTGGCGCCGGGCCAAGCGGGTTCTTCCGCCAGCGCGCGGCGATACCAGACCGCCGCCTCGGCGGCCGCGGCCGCGCGTTCGGCGGCGGTGAGCGCCGGCGTTAAGTCGGCACGGGTCTCCGCCAGGGCGCCCCAGTTGGTATACCAAGCGGCCAGGATCGGCCGCCGCCCCACTCCCAATCCGGCTGTCACACCTACAATCAGAAGCACGGCCACCGCCCACCCGTACCGGCTCAACGGAACCGGCGGCCGCGCGCCGGCTGTGGGCGGCGCCGGCGCGGCGCTCCCGGCGGCCACCGTCAGTCCCCAGACGGCTAAAAACATCGGCAGGCTGCCGCTGTATTGGGGCGCGTCGGTGAGGCCATGCAGCCACAGCGCGGTGACGCCCAGCCAGGCCCCCTCAAAGAGCGCCCCCGGCGCGCCGCGCCGCCGAGTCTGGAAGATGAAGGCCGCGCCGCCCAACGTCAGCGCCAGGAAGGCCAGCAGGCCCAGCAGCCCTTGATTGAGCCAGATCGCCAGCGGCAGATTGTGGGCATGCCCCACCGAGGTCGAAAGCGACAGCTGGCTATAGCGCGCGTAGACCTGG
The DNA here is from genome assembly GCA_017999235.1 of Anaerolineales bacterium. The sequence goes on from JAGOBN010000024.1 coordinate 8,947, forward strand.
CCAAACGTGTCGCCCAGGCCCAGGCCGGTGAAAAAATAATCCTGGGCCAGCCGCAGGCTGTTTTGATAAAGCCCCAGGCGCTGCAGGGCGGCCGGCGCCACCGACGCCACCAGCGCCCACTGGCGAGGGTCTCCGCCCAGCCCCAGCAGCGCCAGCCCGCCAGCCGCGCACAGCGCGGCGCCCAGCCCCACCACCCGCCACGCCAAGCGCTGAAAGCGCAGGCCCGCATACACCGCCGCCGTCACGCCCATGGCCAGCCAGGCGCCGCGCGAAGCGCTTAACAACAGCGCGTAGGCCATCAGCAGCCCGACCGCCAGCCAACCGGCGCGCGCCGGCCGGGTTCGGCTGGCGCTCCACATCGCGCCGCCCACCGGCAGAGCGCCAGCCAAGTAGGACGCCAGGACATTCGGGTGCAGCGGCGGCCCGTTGAGATTAGGCAGGAAAGTGGTAGCTTGTCCCAGCCGGGCGATCAGGCCGCTCTTGACGGTATAGGCCTGGTGGCCGTACTGGGCGATGAAATACAGCGCTGCAAGCGCGCCGGCCAGCGTCACAAACGCGCCGGCCGCCGTCAAGGCTTCCGGCCGCCGAGCCCGCGCCAGGCTGAGATACAGCAGCCCGCCCACCAGCACAGCGGCTAGCTGGTTGACGCTCAAAGCGCGGTCATAGGCGACCCAGGCCCCCAGTAGAGCGCTGGCCACGAAGGCGGCCACGCTGACGTGGATTGCCAGCGCATACCCCGCGCGATTAACCATCGGCCCGCCTCCAGAAAATGAGCATCGCCTGCCATTCTAGCCACAGCGCCGGCGGGCGGCAATGAAACGCGGGTCCGGGGCGGGGTCTGCTAGAATGCCGGGTAGCCCCATCCGTCTACCGCCTTGGGAGTCCGCATGGAAGCGCAACTCAACGACCTCAAAAACCGCCTCCTGGAAATTGATGATCTACAGCGCGCCGGCGCCGTGCTGCACTGGGACCAGACCACGTATATGCCGCCCGGCGGCGGCGCGGCCCGCGGCCGGCAGATGGCCACCCTGGGCCGGCTGGCGCATGAGAAATCCAGCGACCCCGCCCTGGGCCGGCTGCTGGACGCGCTGGAGCCGTGGGCGGCCAGCCAGCCGTACGAGGCGGATGCCGCCGCGCTTATCCGCCTGGCGCGCCGTGAATATGATCTGGCGGTGAAGATCCCGCCGGCGCTGATCGCCGCGGTCTACGCGCACAGCGCCGTCACCTACCAGACCTGGGCCGCCGCCCGCCCGCGCAATGATTTCGCCGCCGTCCAACCCTTGCTGGAAAAAATGCTGGACCTCAGCCGGCAGGTGGCCGAGTGCTTCCCCGGTTACGCGCACCTCGCCGATCCGCTGATCGACAATGCCGATCCCGGCATGCGCGTCGCCAACCTGCGCCCGCTCTTCGCGGAACTGCGCCAGGCGCTGGTGCCGTTAGCCCAGGCCATCGCCGCCCAGACGCCGGCCGATGACGCCTGCCTGCACGCGGAGTTCCCGGAGGCCGGCCAGCACGCTTTCAGCACGGCCCTGATCCGGCGGCTGGGCTACGACTTCGAGCGCGGCCGCGTTGATAAGACGCATCACCCGTTCATGACCAAGTTCGCGGCCGGCGACGTGCGCATCACCACCCGCTACCACGAGCACGATCTGGGCGACGGCCTGTTCAGCATGATCCATGAGGCCGGCCACGCGCTGTATGAGCAGGGGATTGACCCCGCCTTGGACGGCACGCCGCTGAATCGGGGCGCGTCCGCCGGCGTTCACGAGAGCCAATCGCGGTTGTGGGAAAACGTGGTCGGGCGCAGCCGCGAATTCTGGGAGCATTTTTATCCGGCGCTGCAGGCCGGCTTCCCGGACCAGCTTGGCCGGGTGCCGCTGGACGTCTTCCACCGCGCCATCAACACCGTGCGGCCCTCGCTCATCCGCACCGACGCCGACGAGATCACCTACAACCTGCATGTGATCATCCGCTTTGAATTGGAGCTGGAACTGCTGGAGGGCCGGCTGGCGGTGAAGGACCTGCCGGCGGCCTGGCAGGCCCGCTATGCGGCGGACCTGGGCGTGCGCGTCCCCGACGACCGCCAGGGCGTCCTGCAGGATATGCACTGGTTTGCCGGCCCGGTCGGCGGCGCCTTCCAGGGGTACACGCTGGGCAACGTGATGGCCGGCCAGATTTATGCGGAGGCGCGGCGCGCCTTGCCCGATCTGCCGGCCCAGATCCGGGCCGGCGAGTTTGGCGGCCTGCTTGCCTGGCTGAGCGGCCACCTGTATCGGCATGGCGCCAAGTTCACGGCCGCCGAACTGCTGCAGCGCCTGACCGGCGGCGGCCTGAATGCGGGACCGTACCTGGCTTATCTGCGCGGCAAATACGGCGCGCTGTACCAGCTGCCGGCCTAAGCCGCCGACACCCGGCGAGTTAACTAAAAAGACCGCCGGCCGGACCGGCGGTCTTAATTTTTAAGCCGGGCTACGGCGCCAACGTCACCTGGGCCGTCATGCCCCAGCGCAGGCGGTCATCGGTGCTGGTCAGCGCGATGGTGACTTCATAGGTCACGTCGCCGCGGCTCTCCACAAACACCGGGCTGATGGCCGTGACCGCGCCGGTGAGCGGCGCTTCCGGCAGGGCATCCAGCACCACCTCCGCCGCCTGGCCCACCGTGACGCGCACGATGTCGAGCTCGGTCAAGTTGTTGGTTTTCACCCGCCATTGGCCGAACTGGGCCAGGGTCACCACCGGGACGCCGGGCGCGGCCTGCTCACCCACTTTCAGGCGCAGATCCGCCACCGTGCCGGCGATGGGGGCCTTCAGCTCGGCGTCGTCAAAGGCGGCTTCGGCCGCGCTCAGGTTGGCTTCGGCCGCGGCCAGGGCCGCCTGAGCCACCCGCAGTTGATCCGGGTCCGGGCCGGCCTGCAGTTCCGGCAGGCGCCGCGCGGCATCCGCGCTCTGCGCTTGCAGCCAAGCCACATTGGATTCCGCCAGCCCGACGTCGATGGGGTCTGGATTTTGGGCATCTGCCAGGTTGTCCCGCGCCGTGTCCACGCGCTTCTGCAAATCCTTGAGGGCCTGGGTGTCAAAGCGCGCGGCCTGCGTCTGCCGAAGTTCCAGCACCTGCAGGGAGTCGGTGGCGGCGTCGAACTCTTTTTTAGCGTCTTCCAGCTTCACAAAGCCGCCGGCCGCCGCCGCGTACACGCGTTCGCAGCCCTCGCACTCGGCCTGGGATTTTTGCGCGTCCGTGTAGATGTCGGTGGCTTTGGTCAGCCGGTCCCGGGCCGCCCGCAGGGCCACCTCAAGCTCACCAATGTTTGTGATGCGGGCGTTCTCTTGCGCGGTGGCCAACGCATCCTCGGCCTTCTTCAATTCGTCCGCGTAGAACTTGAGGTCCGGGTTCTTCAGGTTCCGCAGCCGGCGCTCGGCCTGGTCTAATTGATCCCGCAGCTGCGCCGCCTGCTGCTCCAGCTGCGCCGCGGCCAGCGCCGCGTTATCGGTCAGCGTTTTCAGGCCTTGTTGGGCATTGACCACGGCCTGTTCGGCCTGGGCCACCTGGGCCTTCAAGGCCTCGCGGCTTTTCAGGCGCGCCAGCACCGCGCCGGCCGCCACCGTCTCGCCCTCTTCCACCAGCACCTCGGCCACCTGGCCGCCGGTCTGAAACGAAAGCTGGGTATAGGCTTCCGGCTCCAGCCGGCCCTCGGCCAGCACGCTGGCGCTGTCCGTCACCACGGGGATATCGTTAGTTGGCGTTGATGTCGCCGCGCCCGTGCCGCAGGCCGCCAGGACCGCGGCCAGCATGCCCGCGCCGGCCAGAAGGATGGATTTCCGAAAAATAGCCATAGATCGCCTTTTTGAGTCGAATAATTACGTCTTTCACTATCGTACACCGATTCAGGTGGATTTTGATAACACTTGTACAAGCTTTGTAAATACGCGTCTTTGAGCGAGCGCACCTTATACACGCCGCGGCGGCTCGTGCCCCGTCCGCCTGACCAGATCGATTCGAGTTACCCTTTGTAAGCGTCAAGTAGAGGACTGCTGTTCGTCATCATCAGGCGGACGGGGACTAAAATACCGGCCGGATCAAGCATTGAGGAGCGCAGCATGGTGGACTTTGGACGAGCGCTTTGCGGGGACCCGGCGCAAGCCGGCGCGCGGGAATGGCTGGTGACCAACGGCCTGGGCGGCTACGCCTGCGGCACCGTGGGCGGCTGGCTGACCCGCCGCTACCACGGTTTGTTGATCGCGGCGCTCCACCCGCCCGTGGACCGCGCCCTGCTGGTGAGCAAGCTCGATGAAACCGTCGAATACGCCGGGCAAGGCTATCGGCTGCACGCTGATCAGTGGGTGGGCCAACCGCCCACCGGCGCCGCGCACCTGGAGCGCTTTCACCTGGAAGGGACCACCCCAGTCTGGACCTTCGCCTGCGCCGACGCGCGTTTGGAGAAGCAGGTGTGGATGGCGGCCGGCGCCAACACCACCTATGTGCGCTATCAGCTGCGGTACGCGTCTCAGCCGGTGAGGCTGCGGATCGCGGTGCTGGTGAATGACCGCGACCATCACGCCAACAGCGCCGCGCACCAGCCGGCGCCGGCGGTGACCGGGGAGCCCCACGGGCTGCGCCTCGTCCTGCCGCACACCGGCGCGCGCCTCACGCTGTGGAGCGACCGCGCCGCCGCCCAGCCCGCCGGCCGCTGGATCAAGAACTATTTCTTAAGCGTGGAAGCCGGCCGCGGCGAAGACCCGGTGGACGCCAACTTCCACGCCGGCGATTTCACCGTCACGCTGGCGCCGGGCGAGGCCGCGGCCTGCGTGTTGAGCAGCGAGCCCGCGCCAGACTTGGATGTGGACGCCGCTTACGCCGCGCGCCAGGCTTATGAACACGATTTGTTGGCGCGCAGCGGCTTGAGCGCGGAGCCGCCGGCCATCCGCCAGTTGGTGCTGGCCGCCGATCAGTTCATCGTCCGCCGGCCGGTGCCGGGTGATCCGGACGGGCGCTCCGTGATCGCGGGCTACCCGTGGTTCACGGATTGGGGCCGCGACACGATGATCGCGCTGCCGGGCTTGACGCTGGCCACGGGCCGCTTCGACGTGGCGGCCCAGATTCTGCGCGCCTTTGCGCGCCACGTGGATCAGGGCCAGCTCCCCAACGTCTTTCCGGACGCGGCTGAGACCCCACACTACAACACCGTGGACGCCACGCTCTGGTATTTTGAGGCCTTGCGCGCCTATCTCGCCGCCACGGAGGACGGCGCGCTCCTGCGCGACCTGTATCCGGTCATGGCCGAGATCATCGCCTGGCACGCGCGCGGCACGCGCTACGGCATCGGCCGGGACCCGGCGGACGGCTTGCTGCGCGCCGGCGAACCGGGCGTGCAGCTTACCTGGATGGATGTGAAGCTCGACGACTGGGTGGTGACGCCGCGCACCGGCAAAGCCGTGGAGATCAACGCCCTGTGGCACAACGCTTTGCGGTGCATGCTGATTTGGGCGGAGCGGCTGGGCGCGCCGACGGATGCGTATCGGCGGATGGCCGCTGACGCCCAGGCCGGGTTCGCGCGCTTCTGGAATCCCGCGCTGGGCTATTGCTGCGATGTGCTGGACGGGCCGGATGGCGCGGATGCCACGCTGCGCCCCAACCAGCTCTTCGCCGTGGCGCTGCCCCACAGCCCACTGACCCCGGAGCAGCAGCGCGCGGTGGTGGACGTGTGCGCGCGCCGGCTGTTGACCTCGCATGGCCTGCGGACTCTGCCGCCGGATGACCCCCGCTATCACGGCCGCTACAACGGCGACCGGCGCACGCGGGATACGGCCTACCACCAGGGCACCGTCTGGGCGTGGCTGATCGGGCCGTTTGTCAGCGCGCATCTGAACGTGTACGGCGACCGGGCGCGGGCGCGCGCCTTTTTACAACCCCTGCTGCTCCATCTGGAAGACGCCGGCCTGGGGACCATCAGCGAGGTCTTCGATGCCGACCCGCCCCATGCCCCCCACGCCTGCCTGGCCCAAGCCTGGAGCGTGGCCGAGGTCTTGCGCGTGTGGCGGGCCACGGCGCCCTGATCCGGCGCGCCGCGCCAGGCTAGGCCGGCCCAAAATACGGGGATTGGCCCAGCAGCCAGCGCCGGATAATGGGCCGGAAGAACTGGATCAGCAGCCGCCGGCGGCCCAGTTCGGCGCGCAAGTCGCTCAAATAATCATCCAGCGTGTGCCGCTGATAGCGCAGCAA
>JAGOBN010000496.1 GCA_017999235.1 Anaerolineales bacterium
GCGCCAGACCGATTGGGTGGAATACACCACCACCTATATCCTCACCCAGACCCTGGCGGAACTGGGCGCGCCGGCCCCTCCGCCGGAGGTGCTGGCGCGCGCCCTGGAAGCCTATTACGCCTATAGCGAGACCCAGTGGCAGTTGATGCCGGGCGTCCACGCCACTCTGCAGGCCCTGCAGGCGGCCGGTCTGCGGCTGGGGATCATCTCCAATGCCGGCGATGACGGCAATGTGCAGCGCTTGATTGACCAGGCCGGCCTGCGCGCCTATTTCGATCCCATCCTGGTCTCGGCCGCAGTGGGGCTGCGCAAGCCCAACCCGCGCATCTTCGCGCGGGTGCTGGCCGCCTGGGGGCGGGCGCCGGCCGAGTGCGTCATGGTGGGGGATACGCTGGGCGCGGACATCCTGGGCGCGCAGCTGGCCGGCTTGCGCCACATCTGGCTCACCGCGCACGCCGGCCATCCCGCCAATGCCGCGCACGCCGGAAATATTGTGCCGGAAGCGGAAGCGGCCAGCCTGCCGGAGATCCTGCCCGTGCTGCGCGCCTGGGGCGCGCCGCTGCCGGCGGCCTAATGGAGCGGCGGATGGAAGTCGAATTGACGGTGGCCGCGATCTTAACCGCCAACGCCCGTTTTTACCGGGCGCTGAGTCTGGCGGATTTGAGCGCCATGCAGCGGGTGTGGCTGGAGAGCGCAGACGCGGTCTGTGTCCATCCGGGCGGGCCGCCGGTGGTGGGGTGGGCGGCCATCCGCGAAAGCTGGCGCGCGCTCTTCGCCCAGCAGGGGCCGCTGCGCGTCTGGGCCAGCGCCGCGCATGTGCGCGTGTTTGGCCAGACGGCCGAGGTGGCCTGCCTGGAAAACATCGACACCGGGCGGGTGTCCGAGGCCGGCGTGATCCAGCTGCGCGCCACGAATCTCTTCCGGCGGGCCGGCGCGGACTGGAAGTTGTTCGAGCATTACGCCACGCCGGCGCCGAGCGGCGGCCAGCCCTTGCCCCCCTTCTCGCACAACTGAGGGCGCCCTTACGCCACCGGCTCCAAGTCCGGGTTATCACACGGCCGGCGCCCCACCTTGGCCATGGCGTGCCACTGGCCGTTGACGCGCGCCCGCACCACATCGGCCGTGAAGTCGGTTACGGTCTCGCCGTGGTTCTCAAACAGCGACGACCCGACCGCGTAGATATCGGCCGGCACCCCCAGCTTCTCAAACTTGCGGATCTTGTCCGGGTGAAAGCCGCCGGACACCACAATCCGGACTTGGCGGCAGAACGCCTGGGCGCGCTCCACCCAGGCCGGCGGCACCCGCCAGCGTTCCCAGGCGTTGTCCAGGGCCTGGCGGACGTAAAAGACCAGGCGCGGGTTAACGCCCAGATCCAGGACTGGATCGCCGAGCGGCGGCACTGCGGCGTCGCGCACGCTGGCGCCGGTGTCCAGCCGCACGCCGAACAGACGGTATTTCTCGGCCTCGCTCGTCTCGCCGGCGTCGGTGAGCTGGCGGTAACGCGCAAACATCGCATCCAGGGTGGCCAGCGAGTCCCCCACGCAGTCATTGTTGAAATCCACCAGCGCGATGCGCGGGATCTCGGGCGGGCGCGTGGCGCAGAAGGCCAGCATGGTCTCGGCCGTGTCGCCGAAGAAGCAGGCGATGGCGGCGTGGGCCACCGTGCCGCCGCCGGCGCCGCCCCACCAATCGCCCTGGGCGTCGGTGGAGATGAAGGCGCTGTTGGTCTGGCCGTAATCCAGGTTGAAGCGCTGGACGGCCACGTTGTAGGCGTAGCCGTCGGCGGCCTGGACCTCGTGCAGGTCGAAGCGCGCCGGAAAGAACAGCACCGGCTTGCCGCGCGCCGCGATGAGCGTGTTGTAGACGTTGGTGGCCACGCGCGAGGCGCGGGTCAGAATACCCAGGGTCGGCGTCTCCAGCAGGGCGAAATCGCGGTAGCGCCCACGCGCGCGGATGACGGGCTGGATGTTGAGCGGGTCGCCGGTGTACTTAACCAGGGCGCCGTCGTGCACGGCTTCCACGGTCAGGCGCTCCCAGGTGGACACAAACGCGCCGCCGGCCTCGTACCCCGTGCAGTGGCGCAGCATCTCCAGGCATTTGTCCACGCCCACCACCAATGTGGTCCCCGGCCGGCGCGTGAACCACTGCATCTCCACTTCCAGATCACCCACCTCCACCGCCCGCAGGTCCACACCCGGCAGGTGCGGGGCCTGGCCGGCGTAGCGGTAGCCCCCGGCGGAGAGATGCGTCAACATCGCGCCGATGTTCTCAAAATACTTGTCGGAATACCAGCCGCGGCGCATGCGCTCCACATCGAGCTTGAAAACCTCGTTCGTCAAGCGTTTACGGTCGAAGACGGTCATGGGGTCTCCCAGTGGGCGCGGCGGGCGGGCTTGGCCAGCGGCCATTCTAGCCGGGATCGGCGCGCGGGGCGGGCTCGCGCCAGCCGCGCACATAGGCGCGCTGCGCGGCAGTCTCCGGGGAGGCGGGGTGCCAGGCGGATTTGGGGACGGTGCGCCACCAGGCCGCGATCTGCGCCAGCGCGGTGTCACCGGCGGCCCCGCGGCGCACGAGATAACAGCCCACCACGGTGCCGGTCCGGCCGACGCCGCCCCAGCAATGCACGTAGGCGCGGCGGCCGGCGGCCAGGGCGTGGTCGAGCGTATCCAGGATGCGCGTCATCTGGGCGGCCGCGGCCGGCACGCCCATGTCTGGGACGGCCAGCCGGGTGTGCGTGACGGCCAGGCCCAGGCTGGCGGCCTCAGTCTGTAACAGCTCGGCATATGGGCGCAGGGGTTCGTCCGCCTCGGTCAGGTCCACAAAATCCGTCAGGCCGGCCAGCAGCAGGGCGCGCAATTTGTGGCGGGCCTGATCGGCGGCCGGGGCGCCGGGATATTCGCCGGCCAGCAGCCGGCCCGGCTCCACCCAGTAGCAATTGGAGAAGGGCCGCGGCCAGTCGGGCATGGTCAGCGGCTCCAGTTCAGCGCGGCGCCGGCGATCAGGATCAGCAAGCCCAGCCCGGCCAGCGCCGGCCGGGGGTCAAAGGGCCGGGCCGCCTCGGCCGTGACCGTGGTTTCTTGCAGGGCGCTGATAATGCGCCGGCTGATGTGCAATTGCAGGCGCAGGTAGCCCGCGTAGAGCAGCAGGCCGCCGCTCAGCATGATCAGCGGAATCTCCATCGTCGCAACTCCTGAGCGGCGGCGTCAATGAATGGCCCGCACCACTTCCACACCGTTGAGGTGCAGGCTGTACAGGAAGATCAGGTGCAGCAGGTCGCCGGCGTGCGGGACGGCGCCGATCTGGCGCGCCGTGTCCACCGGCAGGTCATAGGTGTCCACGCACTCGGCCGGCACGATGACGCGCTGGATCTGTTGATGGGCATTGGCGCGCAGGCGCAGGGACATGGCCAACTGGTACGTGCAGAGGTCCGTGCAGTCGCCCACGGCGATGAACGTGTCCACCTCCGGGTGGGCCTTGAGCCAGGCGCTGAAGCCGGTGCCGATGGTCGAGCTGATGGAGTTTTTGGGGAAGACCTGCACCGCGTCGAAGAAGGGCAGGGCGCGGAGCTCCGGCACGGTCTCGGACTCGGCCGTGCCGCGCACGCAGTGGGGCGGGTATTGGCCGAACTCCACGGCCTCCGGGTCGTGCGTGTCCTGGGTCAAGATCAAGTGCCGGACGCCGGCGGCGTGGGCGCGCTCAAACAGGCGCACGATGGGCGGGATGATGGCCCGGACGCGCGGCGAGGCCAGCGGGCCGGCGTGGCAGAAGCCGTTGATCACGTCCACCGACACCACGGCCGTCCGGGCCGGATCGCGGACCACGCTGGTCAGCGCCAGGCTGGGCAGGCCGGCCTCCCACGCCAGCACATACTGCAAAAAGGGCGCGCTGGTCTGGATCAGGGCGGCGTAGTCCATGTCGGCTCCTTTAGTGTCTGTGTGACACTATCTCGGGCAAAAAAGGGAAGGCGCGGGCGCCTTTGGTGTATTTCTGACACAAATTATAGCGCGGCCGCGCCTTCCCTTTTTTGCCCGAGATAGTGTCACAC
>JAGOBN010000497.1 GCA_017999235.1 Anaerolineales bacterium
GACTGGTACAACTGGCTGGACAAGGAATTGGAATGCGGCATGCTAGACCTGGGGCTGTTTGTGCGCGGTGAGCGCCGGGTCCTGACGGCGGAGATGATCCTGGTCTTCCTGACGCAGCTCATCTTGATGACCGTAATCATCCTTGCAGTAGTGCTGTGGGGCCAGCTTCTGAAACGTATGGGGATTGGCCAGTGACTTCACCCACGCCCGAGCCTCGCTTGACACCTTGTTTTGTGTTAGCGGCTGAGATAAATGGTGGTGTGCGGCCGAGATAAATGAAGGCGGCCGGTAAAACGGCGGGTAACAAACGAGCACAACCGGGATGGTTGTGCTCGTTGCGTTTCGAGGGGCGAGCGCTGGCGGGGTTATTCGCGCTCCAGATCGTTGATCGCCTGGCGGACCGGCGTGTCATCAATCACCTTGGCCTTGGCCACCGCCCCGGCGATCAAGGCGGCGGTGCAGATCTGGTTAATGCGGCGCGGGATGCCCTGCGCCCAATCGGCGATGCGCTTGAGGGCGTCATCGGAGAAGAGCGGCACGCCGTCTTTGAGCCCGGCGACCTTGAGGTGGTGTTGGATGTAGGCCAGCGTGGCCTCCAGCGGCAACGGCTCCATGTGGCAGCGATGCGTGATCCGCTGGGCGAAGGCGGCATGGGTCGAGAGTTGCAAGGTCCGCCGGAGTTCGGGCTGGCCGATCAAGATGAGCGCCGCCAGGGACTGGCTGTCGAGTTGGGCCGAGATCAAGGTGCGGAGCGGATCGATCAGGTGCTGGCCGAGGAGATGGGCTTCATCGATCACCACCACCGGCGTCTTGCGGTGGGTCTGGATGAGATCAGCCAGGACGGCGCGCAAGGTGGTGGTCTGGGCCGTGGCGCCAAACGGGATGGGCTGGTTGAGGGCCATCAGCATCTGGCGATACAAGGCGCTGGGGGAAGTCATCGGCAAGGTGAGATGCAGCAGGGTGTGCCGGTTCGGATCGAGCGAAGCCAGGAAAGCGCGGACCGCGGTGGACTTGCCGCTGCCCACTTCGCCGGTGACCAGGGCGATGCCGCGTTCGCGCACGGTCAGGGCCAGCCGGGCGTGGAGTTCTTTCACGCTGGCGGTGGTCAAGATATCGCCGGTGTTCAAAGTGCGCGTAAAGGGCGTGGTTTGCAGGCCGTAGAGATGGGTAAACATGGGGTGGGTCTCCTAATCGGATTCGGGATCGAGTTGTGAGAAGCGAATGCCGCCCAGTTGGCGGCGCAGGGCTTGCTCGTGTTCTTCACGCAAGGTCTTGAGAAAATCAACTTGGGCTGGGGCCGTGGTGGGTGGCGCGTCGGGCACCAGCCGCTCCACGGCCAGGTGGCGTTGGCGCTTGGCTTCGGTCAGTCGGGCCGTTCCCAGGCGCACGCCGGCGCGATAGACGTCCATGTGGCTCAGGTCGAAGGGGTCGTAGCGCAACTCAATGACCTGGCCACACCAGGCCGGGTCAACGTTGTAGACGTTGCCTTGCAGGCTGAGGGTGGCTTGCCGGGTGACCGTGCGTTTGGTGCGCCATTGGAACGCCAGCCGGAGCGTTTCTGGATCGGCCGCACGCAGATGTTCGGCGCCGGCCAAGAAACGGTCGAAGGGCGACTGGCCGGTTTCCCCGTGGACCCGGGCGTGGTAGACACCGTGGAGCCAGGCCCAAAAGGAGTGATTGAGTGTGGCCAGATCCGTGATCTTGGAAGCCGCCACTTCGGGGTAAAACGACTCTTGGACCCGGTGCCAGAACTGCTCAATTTTCCCTTTGCTTTGCGGATGGTATGGCGAGGCAAAGATCACTTCGATCCGCAGTGAGGCGCAGGCGGCGCGGAATTGGGTGGCGTTGAAGATCTGGCCGTTGTCCACGAAAACCGCGTCCGGCACACCGCGCCGCAAGATGGCCACCTTCAGCACGCGCTCCAGGCGCGGCAGGGCTTCCTCGAAGAAGAACTCGCCATACGGGATCAGGCGCGAGTGATCATCCAGGAAAGCGATCAAATGCGTCCGCCGCATCTGGCCTGGGCGGGCCGGGTCCGGCAGCCAGGGCCCGTGGCTGGCATCGCTTTGCCAGAGCGCATTCACATGCTCGCGTTCGAAACGCTTGGTCGGCACCGGCAGAGCCCGCAGCAACCGGCGGGTCTTGCCGGCCTGCCGCAAATGCGTGTCCAGAGTATGGGCGTTCACGGTCTGGCCGTCCCGCTTCAGGATTTCCACCAGCATCGGGGTCGTGCGGCCGGGCTGCTGCTCGCGCAGCGCGATGGCCTGTTGCAGCACAGCCGGATCGAAGGCCTGCGGCTGGCCCTTGTCGCCGCGCGTTTTCGGCAGCAAGGCTTCAAAGCCGTGCTCGCGATAGGCCTGCAAATAACGGCGCAAGGTGGCGAGGGAGACGCGCGTGCGCCGAGAATGGGGGATAACGTACGGTTTTGCCGCCAGGACGCGCAGCTCGGCTTCCAGCCGGCCGCTGTCCGGTGGATGATGGATCAAAGACGCGATCAGGCCGTGCCGGAAAAGCGCAATTTCGATGGCGGGGTCGTCAAACGCGAGTGGCGTGGGGGTGTTTTTCATGCCCGGCATCTTCCGGCATTCACGCCGCACCGTCGAGTTGCAACTTGTGTGGGCGGGGGCGGCGGCGCCGCCGCCCCCGCTGGCCTCCGCCCACCGCCAACTAGATCAGCCGGCCCAGCCCGTCGTTCCAACCCCACCGCCACACCGCCCGCAGATCGGCCACGGTCGGATCAGGTGCCCGCCTGGCCGAGGCCTGCGCCAGCCATTGCGCGAACGGGGCGGCCGCCTGCAGCAACTGTTGGGCCAGGGTGAGCACCGGCCGGCCGTGGGCGTTCAACTCGGACAACCCCGGCTGCACGCTCGCCAGCACTACCAGGGTCCGCTGTAACCAGTCCTGGGCGTGGCCGGCCAACGCCTTGCACCAGCGCCGCATACTATCCAGGGATGGTGCGGGTGGGGCATCCGCCGGCAATGCGCTGAGTTCCCTCTGGATTTGCACCCAGGTCTGGCCTAACACCAGGCGCCGGAGTAGCACCGCCCCGATCACGGCCCACACATACTGCCGGTAGCGATGCAAGATGTCCGGCAACATCGAGGTCGTGCGTTTACACGCGGTACACTTCCAGCGCCGAACCCTGAGCGGCCGCGGCGGCGCCGGCGTTGCCAGCAGCGGCTTCTTGCGCGGATAGCTCCCGTGGCCGGTCATGCAATCGACCGCGCCACAGGGTGGACACCGCTTCGGGCGTCGTTGCGCGACTTCGGAATAGTGTTCGGCATAGGCCTCGACCGTGTCACCGGCGTTAATCACAAACATGGGGCCTCCTATGGCGGCGTTTATTATCGCCAGCCAGAGACCATCGCGGTCAGCGATTTATGGCACAATGCGCCTATGCCGCGCCAACGCCGCCGTCGCCGGGCTACTCCGCCCGCATCGCCGTCTATATCCCCCGCCCTCGAAGATCAGCTCCGCCACATGCGGAGTGAGTTCCCATTTATTCGCCCGTTCGAAGAAGAAGATGACGAGCACTGGTGGAACGATGGGCTGGACGCCCTGGATGCCAATCGCTTGCTGGCCGCCGAACAGATCTTCAAGAAACTGGCCTTGGCCCAGCCCGAACACTTCGACGGTTATTACGGTCTCGCCCAGGTCTACCAGCGCCAGGGCCAGCTCGCGCTGGCGCTCCTCTTCGCCGACGAAGCTGTTCGGCGCGGCCAAGCCTTTATTGACGACGGCACCTTGGACCCCATCACGATGGTGGAGATGAAAGCATTCCGCCTGAAGCTGGGCCGGCTTTCCGGCCCTGCTCTTTGACGCTAAAAAGCCGCCCTCTTTGAAGGCGGCTTTCGCGATGGCTCTATTTATCTCGGCCGGATCAGGCCGGTTCTTATTCAAACATCTCGGCCGCTAACACGATTGCGCCCGGCGAACGTCCGGTACGCAAGGCATTGGTGCAGGCGGCCTGGGCGGCTTCCCATACGAAGGGCTCCTACCTTCAAGCCCTCTATCAACGCTTGGCGGCTCGCCGAGGCAAGAAACG
>JAGOBN010000498.1 GCA_017999235.1 Anaerolineales bacterium
GATCGCGGGCGTCCTGCTGCTGGGCAGCGTGCTCCGCGCCTGGCAGCTGCGCGGCGACCACACCCCGGTGGTGGTCAGCGCCACCCTGACGTTGGCCTTCTTCGGCGGCCAGGTGCTGATTGGCGCCGCCAATGTGTTGAACGCCTTCCCGCTGCATTTTGGCGCCCTGCACGTGGTGACCGGGGCGGCGGTCTGGGTGAGCGCGGTGGTCTTCGCGGTGCTGGCTCTGCAATACGTCCGCCTGGCGCCGCTGAGGTTCACGGCGCCGGCCCCGGCGCGCCCCAAACTGCGCACGGTGCTGGCCGATTACTTCATTCTCACCAAGCCCATCGTCATGGTGCTGCTGCTGGTGACCACGGCGGCCGCCATGGTGGTGGCCGGCCGGGATTGGCCGCCGGCCGACCTGTTCTGGTGGACGATGCTGGGCGGGGCGCTGGCCTCCGGCGGCGCTTCGGCGCTCAACCAGGTCATCGACCACGATCTCGACAAGCACATGGCGCGCACTTCGCGCCGGCCGCTGGCCCAGGGCCGCGTCTCGCTGCCGGCCGGCCTGGCCTACGGCCTGGTGCTCAACGTGGCCTCGTTCTACGTGCTGGCGGTGTTTGTCAATCTGGCCGCCGCGTTCTGGGCCATGGTGGGCAGCGTATATTACGTGGTGGCCTACTCGCTCTTCTTGAAGAAGACCACGCCCCAGAATATCGTCATCGGCGGCGGCGCCGGCGCCATCCCGCCCTTGGTGGGCTGGGCGGCGGTGACGGGCGTGGTGGACGCGCCGGCCTGGTTCCTGTTTGCGCTGGTGTTCTTCTGGACGCCCCCGCACTTCTGGGCGCTCTCGCTCCTCAAGAAAAATGATTACGCCCGCGCCGGCGTGCCGATGCTGCCGGTGGTGATGGGCGAAGCCGAGACGCGGCGCCAGATCATGCTGTACACCCTGGTGCTGGTGGCGCTCTCCCTGCTGTTCACGCCGGCCGGCGTGGCCGGACTGGTGTATCTGGCCGGCGCGGCCGTGCTCGGCCTGGGCTTTGTGGCCCACGCCTTCTGGCTGATGCGCCGGCCCACCAACCAGGTGGCCTTCCGGCTGTACAAGTATTCCAGCTACTACCTGGCCCTGATGTTCGCGGTGATGGTGGCGGACCGGTTCTTCCATATCGCGCTGTAAGGATCTGGGATGAAGAAAAAAGACGTTATCCGGAATATGCTGATCGGCTGGGGCCTGGTGGCGCTGACCGTGGTGTTTACGCTCGCCTCGCTGCTCTACATCCAACTGTTCCGGTATCTGCCCCGCTAAGGAGAGACGCCATGACGACCGCCCCGACTCCGCCCCCGCTGGTTCGCGGGCGGGACACTTCCGGCAACGGCGCCAACGGAACCAACGGCCACGGCGGCGCGGACGAGCCGGAACGCGCCCCGGAATTCCCGGCGCGCCGCAACAGCATCTTCCCGTTTCTGGTGGATTTGGGCGCCGTGCTGGCGCTGTTTGGGCTGATCATCATCAAGCCGCTGTACAGCCCGCTGGCCGGCAATCTGGTGCTGGGGGCCGGCGTGGCGCTGGTGGTCCTGGCTTTGGCGGGCTGGTTCCGCGAAGCCCGCTCTGAGTACACGCGCCTGCCGGATTAAACAGCGCCGCCGGCCCAAAAAGGCGCGAGTATAATGGTGGGACGTGCCCGCCGACGTTTAGCAATTGAAGCCGCGCTGGTGGCTCTGGCCCTGGTGGGGGTGGCGTTTCTCATTCGCCGCTTCCCCTTCACCCCCGCCGCGCGCCGCGCGGAGTGGGCGGCCGAGGCCGGCGCGGTGCGCGTGGCCGGGACGCTGTGGCCGGCGCGGCGCGGCTTTAATCAACTGGAACTCACCGTCAGCACCGCGGCCGGCCCAGTGGCGGCGGCCGAGGTTGAGGCGCTGTTCCTGCCGGTGGGGGGCGGCGCGGTGGTGGCCCAGCGCCAGCTGACTGTGGACGGCGCGGGTCGGTATGCGGCAGCCAACTTCGCCCTGACGCGCGCCGGCCCGTGGCAGCTGTTGGTCACCGTGCACGCACCCGGCCAGCCCGCGCAGTACGGGCGGGTGGATTGGGTGGTGGGCGAGGATGGCGGCGTCTGGCTGGCCGCCGAACCGCGCCCCTGGCCGGCCGAGCTGCTCGGCTGGCTCAACCGCCAGGGCGCCCAAACGCTGGGGATTTTGGCCGTCGCCGCCACGCTGGCCTGGGGCTGGCGGGCGTGGCGCCTGTGGCGGCCGGCTCACACCGCAACTTTTGACGCGTAATATACGCTGACGGATTTCTCGGGAGGACCTGCCTTGCGTCGCTATCTGCCCACTTTACTCGTGATCTTCGGCCTGTTGGCGGTCGGCGCCATCGCGACCGTGCTGTCCCAAACCAGCGGAAGCGGATTGGACCCGGCCAGCGCGGCCCTGCTGCTGATCATCGGCGGCGTGTTAGGGGCGCTGGTCGCCATTGGGCTGCTGGGCCTGGTTTTTGGCTGGGTCATGACCACGCTGGCCCAGGCCCTGAGCGACGAGAAGCCGGTCAAAGCGCCGACGCCGGTCACGGCCACGCCCGTCAGCGCGCCGAAGTCGGCTCAATCCGTGCCGGCCACGGTGCCGCTGTATGACACCGGGTCGGTGGCCGTTTTCGGGATCGGCGTCAGCGTCTTGGTGCTGGGCTTCCTGATGCTGCGCGCCCTGGCGGCCGGCACCCTGCCCGGCTATCCATTGGACCGGGCGCCGGACTGGTCGAAGACCCTGCTGGACCTGCCCGGCCTGCCGGTGACGCAAGCCCTCGGCCTGGGGGCCGTGGCCGTCCTGACGCTGGGCGCCACGGTGGTCAGCGGCATTGTTCTAGCCAAGCTGACGGCTTTCTTTGGCCGGCTGGTGCTCAAAGCCGAAGCCGCGCGGCCGGCCGAGCCCGCCAAGGCCAAAGCCGCGCCGGCCCCCAAAGCCGCCGCCGGCGAAGGCCCGCAGGCTTATCTCTACACCTCGCGCTCCGCCACAACTTTCTTGGTGGCGATTACGGTCTTGGCGGCGGCCTTCCTGGGCTTGCGCTCCTGGGCCGCCGGCACCCCGCTGGGCTTTACGCCGCTGGATCGCATTGTCCAGGCCGAGGTATTCACCCTGCCCGGTGAACCGATCGCCGGCTGGCCGGCCGCCATTGTGCCCGGCCCCGGCAACCCGGTGCTGGCCTGGCAGGGCGTGCTGCTCGTGCTGGTCGCGGCCGTCGCCGGCAGCGCGGTCGTGGGCGTCGGCCTGGCGCGGCTGATCGCGCAATTCACGGCCACCCAGCAAAGCCTGGCCCAGGCGCCGCCGGCCTGGCCGGCCCAGGAACTGGCCGCCCTGGAAGCGCGCCTCAAGGACCCGGCGGCCCGGCCCTTCCCGCGCCGCCTGACCGGGCTGGATCAATTCATCATCCTGCTGGCGATCCTGATTGTGGGCGGCATTCTGGCCTGGGTGCTCCCCGGCATCAACCTGGTAGGCTCCACGGACGAAGCCGTGGTCGCCACGCAGGTTGCGGCCTCCTGGACGCCCACCCCCCCGCCCGGCCCGGTGGTCACCCTGGCCGAGCTGGTTGCCAAACTGCCCGCCGGCGACCCGGCCGCCGGGGAAGCCGCGGTGACGGCGCGCGGCTGCGTGGCCTGCCACATCAGCGTGGACGCGTCGGTCGCGCTGGTGGGGCCGGCCTGGCTGGCCGCCCAAGACAAGGCCGGCCTGGGCGTGGCCGATCACGCCGCCAACCGCTGGCAAGACGCCGGCTACACGGGCAAGGCGCAGAGCCCGGCGGAATACTTGTACGAGTCGCTTATCAGCCCGACCGCCTACGTGGTGGCGGGGTTCCAGCCCGCCATGCCCGCCAACTTCGGCACGCTCCTGGAAGCCCAGGAACAGGCCGATATCATCGCCTATCTAACGACCTTGAAGTAACCCTGCCGCTTGGAACCGCAGCCGCAGGACGGCGGCCGGCGTCACGCCGCGCTGTCCTGCGGCTTTTATTTTGGGCGGGGCCGGTGGTTGACCGACGGCGGCCGGGTCTTTACAATCAGCGAGCTAGAGGAGAATCC
>JAGOBN010000499.1 GCA_017999235.1 Anaerolineales bacterium
CGGAGCGACGGCCACCAGCACCGCGTTGCCGCCCACCGCGACGAGCACGGCCACGAACACGCCGCTCCCGCCCACCGCCACCAACACTGCGCTGCCGCCGACCGCGACGGGCACGGCCACCAGCACTGCGCTGCCGCCCACCGCGACGAGCACGGCCACGAACACGCCGCTCCCGCCCACCGCCACTCCCGCGCCGCCCGATCTCATCTTTGCCGACGGCTTCGAGAGCGGCGCGCTCTCGGCGTGGTCCGGCAGCAGCACCAACAGCGGCCGGCTGTCGGTCAGCGCCGCGGCCGCCCTGGCGGGAACGCGCGGGCTGAATGTGTATATAGCCAACAACACGGCCATGTATGTCACCGACGACCGGCCGGCTGCGGAGGCCCGGTATCGCGCCCGCTTCTACTTTGATCCCAACACCATAGCGATGTCAAACGGCAACGCCCATTACATCTTCTATGGATACACCACCGGCAACACTACTGTGGCGCTGCGGCTGGAATTCCGGTTCTCGACACCCAGTTACCAACTGCGGGCCGCGCTGTTGACCGACGCCGGTTCCTGGCGAACCGGCGCTTGGGTAACGCTCAGCGACGCGCCGCAGGTGGTTGAGTTTGACTGGCGGGCGGCAACCGCCGTCGGGGCCAACAATGGCGGCCTGGCACTGTGGCTGGACGGGACCCAGGTTACCGCGCTAACGGGCGTGGATAACGACACGCGCCGCCTCGAACGCATCCGCCTTGGCCCGGTCGCCGGCCTGGACACCGGCACCCGCGGCGCGTACTTCCTAGACGCCTTTGAGGCGCGTCGGCTGACCTACATCGGGCCGTAGGTGCGTCTTCCGCCGGCCAATCCCTGCCCTGATCACTGGCGCGCCGCGTACAGCTGTGCGGCGCGCCAGTGCGTTCGATCCGCAGTGTATAATCCCCGTTATGCTCACTCAAGTTGAAATCGAGCACCTGGCCGCGCTGGCGCGCCTGCGTCTGACCCCGGAAGAGCAGGCGCATTTCCGTCAGCAGCTCTCGGCGGTGCTGGACTATATGGATACCCTGCGCCAAGTGGATACCGCGCGGCTGGCGCCCACCGCCACGGTGCTGCCGTTGCACAGCGTCCTGCGCGCCGATGAGGTCCAGCCGGCCCGGCCGGTGGCCGAGTTGCTGGCCAACGCGCCGGCCGCTGAAGCCGATATGTTCCGCGTGCCGCCCGTGCTGGATTGAGCCGGCCGCCGCCGCGCCTGTTCCACCGCCATGTCCTTAACCGACTTCACCCTGCTGGAGGCCGCCGCTCGTCTACGGGCCGGCGACTTTTCCAGCCTTGAGTTGACGCACGCGATCCTGGAGCGGATTGCGGCGCTGGACCCGGCGGTGCGCGCTTTTATTACGCTCACCGCTGAGCCGGCCCTGACCGCCGCCCGCGCCGCGGATGAGCGTCTGGCCGCTTGGCGCCGCGCCGGCGCGGCCGAGCCGCCGCCGGCCCTGCTGGGGGTGCCGCTGGCCATCAAAGACGTGCTCTGCCTGCGCGGCGTGCGCGCCACCGCCGGCTCGCGCATCCTGGAGAACTTCACCGCGCCGTACACCGCCACCGCCGTGCAGCGGCTGCTGGACGCCGGCGCCGTCATTGTGGGCAAGACCAACTGCGACGAGTTCGCCATGGGGTCCTCCACGGAGAACTCCGCGTACTTCCCCACACGCAACCCGTGGGACCTGACGCGCGTGCCGGGGGGCTCCTCCGGTGGCAGCGCCGCCGCCGTGGCCGCCCGGCTGGCGTTGGGCGCGC
Organism: Anaerolineales bacterium; assembly: GCA_017999235.1. The sequence continues at coordinate 1,774 of JAGOBN010000499.1, forward strand.
TGGGCACCGACACCGGCGGCAGCGTCCGCCAGCCGGCCAGTTTCTGCGGCGTGGCCGGCCTGAAGACCAGCTACGGCCGCGTCAGCCGTTACGGTCTGATCGCTTACGGCTCCTCCTTGGATTCCATCGGTCCGCTGGCGCGCAGCGTGGCGGACGTGGCCCAATTGTTTAGCGCCATCGCCGGCCACGACCCGCGCGACGCCACCTCCATGCCCTGGCCGGCGCCGGCGCTCGACGACCTGGCGCTGGATTTGCGCGGGATCACACTGGGCGTGCCGCGCCAGTATTTCATCCCCGGCATGCAGCCGGAAGTGGAGCAGGCCGTCCGCGCCGCCATCGCCGCATTGCAGGCCCAGGGCGCGCAGGTGCGCGAGGTGGATCTGCCGCACACCGCCTATGCCGTCCCCGCGTATTATCTGATCGCGCCGGCGGAGGCCTCCGCCAACCTGGCGCGCTTCGACGGCGTGCGCTACGGCCCGCGCGCGGCCGGCGCCGACTCGGTGTGGGAGGTGTTTGAGGCCACGCGCGGCGAGCGCTTCGGGGCGGAGGTCAAACGCCGCATCATGCTCGGCACCTATGCGCTCTCGGCCGGCTATTACGATGCGTACTACGGCCAGGCCCAAAAGGTCCGCACCCTCATCCGCCAGGATTTTGACGCGGCGTTTAAGACCGTGGATGTGATCGCGTGTCCAGTGGCGCCCACCACCGCCTTCCGCCTGGGCGCGAAAGTGGACGACCCGCTGGCGATGTATCTTGAAGATGTCTTTACCCTGCCGGCCAGCCTGGCGGGGATTTGCGGCCTGTCCCTGCCGTGCGGCTTCGATGGGGCGGCACTGCCCATCGGCTTGCAGCTGCTGGGGCCGGCCCTGGGCGAGGCCCAGGTGCTGCGCGTCGGCCACGCCTATCAACAAGTGACGGACTGGCATCAGCGCCGGCCGGCGCTTTAATCCAGCCGGGACGGGCCGGCCGCCCGCCTCCACAGGATCCTGTCTATGAAAATTGTCATCCCTCTAGCCGGTTACGGTAAGCGTCTGCGCCCTCACACCTTCACCAAGCCCAAGCCGCTCGTTAACGTGGCCGGCAAGCCCGTGCTCGGGCATGTGCTGGATATGTTCCAGACCCTGGACGATGTGGAGGAAATCATCTTCATCGTCGGCCACTTGGGCGATCAGATCGAAGACTACGTCACCGAGAACTACCCGCACATCCGGGCCAGCTACTACGAGCAGAAAGAGCTCAACGGCCAGTCGACGGCCATCTACCTGGCGCGCGAACGGCTGACCGGCGGCCCGATGCTGATGGTATTTGTGGACACCATCGTCGAGACCGACCTGACGAACCTGAAGCGCGAGACCGCCGACGCCATCGCCTGGGTCAAAGAAGTGGATGACCCGCGCCGCTTCGGCGTGGCCGAGGTCGGCCCGGACGGCTGGGTGACGCGCCTGATTGAGAAGCCCTCCGAAATCACCAACAACCTTGTCGTCGTCGGCTTTTATTATTTCAAGGACAGCGCCCTGCTGATCGACTGCATCCGCGAGCAGCTGGAGCAGGATGTCCGCACCCAGAACGAGTACTTCCTGGCGGACGCCGTCAACCTGATGCTGCGGCGCGGCGTCAAGATGCGCGTGGAGCGCGTGGAGGTCTGGGAGGACTGCGGCAAGGTGGAAACCGTGCTGGAGACCAATCGCTATCTGCTGGCCCATGGCCATGACACGGCCGCGCAGGCCCAGTTGGAAGACAGCGTGATCCGGCCGCCGGTCAATATCCATCCGACGGCCAAGATCAAAGACAGCGTCATCGGACCGTTCGCCACCATTGCCGCCGGCTGCGTGGTGGAGGACTCCATCATTCAGGACTCGATCCTGGACGAGGGCGCCACCGTGCGGGCGGCCGTGCTCAAGCAGTCGCTCATCGGCCGCGATGCCCGGCTGAACGGGCGCTTCCGCACGTTTAATATCGGCGAGGCGTCCGAGGTCGGCTTCGAATAACCGGCCGCCTGCCCGCTCACTCTACCGAAGGCTATCCGCCATGCGCCAACTCATCTCCCAGCGCGTCCAGTCTGTGCCGCCGTCCGGCATCCGCAAGTATTTTGATATCGCCGCCACCATGAAGGACGTGATCTCGCTCGGCATCGGCGAGCCGGATTTCGTCACGCCGGCGCCGATCCTGCAGGCCGGCATCCACGCCCTGCAGCAGGGCGAGACCCACTACACCTCCAACTCCGGCCTGCTCGAACTGCGCCAGGCGGTGGCCGCGCACTTG